>JAGCVQ010000093.1 GCA_017962275.1 Bacteroidales bacterium | reverse complement strand
TTCACTTCGAAGACGCCATCGCCCAACTCGAGGATGGAGATATCGAAGGTACCGCCGCCGAGGTCGAACACGGCCACTTTGGAGTCGGCTTTCTTCTTGTCCAGACCGTAAGCCAGAGCGGCTGCGGTAGGCTCGTTGATGATACGTTTCACATTCAGACCCGCGATCTCGCCGGCCTCCTTGGTAGCCTGACGCTGTGAGTCGCTGAAGTAGGCGGGCACCGTGATGACGGCTTCCGTCACTTCCTGGCCGAGGTAATCCTCAGCCGTTTTCTTCATCTTTTGCAGAATCATGGCGGAGATCTCCTGCGCCGTGTAAGAACGGTCGTCGATCTTCACTTTCGGCATGTTGTTGGCCGAACGCTCCACGATGTAAGGCACACGGCTGACCTCGCTGGTCACGCGGTCATACGTTTCGCCCATGAAACGCTTGATGGAGAAGATGGTCTTGGTGGGGTTGGTGATCGCCTGACGCTTGGCAGGGTCACCGACCTTTCTTTCGTTGTCGCCCACGAACGCCACGATGGACGGCGTGGTTCTTCTGCCTTCGCTGTTGGGGATGACGACCGGCTCATTGCCTTCCATCACCGCAACACATGAATTGGTAGTTCCTAAGTCAATTCCAATGATTTTTCCCATTTTTGTATGATTTTTTATTGTTACTAATTCGTTGATCTTCGCTGTCCGAAATGGACGCGGTACAATTTAGCAACAACTGTGCCAAAAAGAAATGTCAGTGATTTCCAAGGAGAAAACCACTGACATTTTGGCATTAAGGGTGACAGCGACCGGGAACGTGCCGGTTGTAGAAACGCAAAATGTCGGTTGTAGAGACGCAAAATTTTGCGTCTCTACGGTTCCACCGTCTCTCCCGTCTCCCCCGTCAGCGCGTCCATGCGCGACTGCATCTGGCCCAACTGGGACTGCAATTGTCCGAGCATCGACTGCAACGAGGTAATCAGGTTGGCCATGTCGCAGATGGTCACGTCACCGCACTGCGCGGAGGTGATGTAACCCGCATCGTTGGTGAAGGCACTCACATGGGTCGGCACCGTCGGGATATCCGGGGTGTTGACCAGTTCGTTGTAGTCGCCGCCGAAGCCGTTGCCCGCCTGCTCTGCATAGAGCGCGTAGGGCACGCTCAGAATCTCCTGCACGGTTACCTGCGTGTAGCTGCTGCCGCCCGCCGGATCAACCTCCGCCTTCAGGAAGTAGGGGCCGTCCGCCCAGTCGATAGCGGCGAGGTTTCCCGACACCACCGTGCCCTCCCCTATCACCAGGGTCATCAGCCCGTTGGCGTTGGTGGTGGCCGTCTGGGTCTCGATATAGACAGCGGCACCGTCGGCACCACCGTGTAAGATCCAGATCCGGGCCGAGACATTATGGTTATCCACCAGCGAGTTGTTCGCATCGTGCACCACCGACTGGTAGGTCATCTTCTGCGGTGCCTGCGCGTACGCACACGCGCACGCGAACAGCAACAAAAGCGAGGTAAAAAACTTATTCATAGACTTTTACGGTTTAATACTAAAGGTGTGTGATATGCCGTCAGGGCGAATGATTAGCCGTAGGGCGAATGTTTATTCGTAAGGGCGAATTATTATTCACCAGGGCGAATTATTATTCGTAAGGGCGAATTATTATTCGCCCCTACTGTTCGACATTATTCTTGCTGTAGTAATTGAGGTCGGTGCGCTCCGTCCATCCCTGCATGCGCCAGAAGGTGTTGCCGATTTCGTTGTCGCGCATCACCAAGAGGCCGTTTTTCTTGATGCCCTCGGCCTCGATGGCGTGATAGACCATGCCGAGCAGGGCCTTGCCGATGCCGCGCTGACGGAGGTCCTTGCGCACGACGGTGTGGTAGATGTAGGCACGGCGGCCGTCCATGCCGCACATAATCACGCCCACGATCTCGCCGTCCATCACCGCCACGAAATTGGAATGGGGGTTCTTTTTCAGAAACTTGGCGATTCCTTCCTCCGAGTCATCGTACCCGCGCAACGCCATACCTTCCGTTATCGACCACAACGCATACACTTGGTCGTAGTCGTCAATCGTCATCAGTCTGATTTGATATTCTTGCATAGTCGTAATTTTTCAGGGCGCAAAGGTAAGATTTTTTCAGCACGTGCATCCTCTCTGTTTTCATGAACACACGCGGGAAGTTTCAAGTTTCAGGTTTCAAGTTTATGTAACCAAAAAAGCGTGTCGGTTTGACACGCTTTTTTTTTTGTTAGACGTAAGACGTTAGACTTGAGGCGTTAGGATTAAGACTTGAGATGTCGGAATCTCCCTAAACTCTAAACCCTCAACTCTAAACGCTCAACTACTTCGTAGCGTCGATGGCCTGTTTGATCAGCTGGAAGGTGCGCTCCGGATCGTTGTCCAAGCCCATGGAGAAGCGGATGAGGCCTTCGCTCATGCCCATTTCCTTCTGGATGTCTTCGGGAACCTCGGAAGAGGTGGATTTGCCGGAGTTGCTGAACAGGGTCTTGAAGTAGCCCAAGCTGACGGCGAGGTAACCCACGCCCAGTTCCTGCATCTTCTCCATGATCGCGCTGGCTCTCTCAGCCGTGCCCATGTCGATGGAGATCATACCGCCGAAGCCGTAACCGTCGTTCATCATCGATTTGAACAGCTCGTGGTCGGGATGCTCGGGAAGGCCGGGATAGTTGTACTTGATGCCGGTCTCTTTGAAGCGATTGGCCAGATACATGGCGTTCTCGCTGTGCTTCTTCATACGGATATGCAGCGTGTGCAGGTTCTTCTGGATGCTGGTGGAACGGAAGGTGTCCAACACCGGACCGAGCAACATGGCCGTACCGTCGTTCACGTCGATCAAAGAGTTGATATAAGCAGCAGAACCGCAGATGGCGCCGGCCACGCAGTCGTTCATGCCGTTCACATATTTGGTCATACTGTAGATCACCACGTCTGCACCGAGGCGGGCAGGTGAGAAAATCATCGGGGTGAACGTGTTGTCAACCAACAGTTTGGCACCAGCGGCATGAGCAATCTTAGAGAGTTCAGGAAGGTTGGCGATACGGAGCAACGGGTTGTTCATCGTCTCGGTATAGAGCACCTTGGTATTCGGACGGATGGCCTTCTTCACGGCGTCGAGGTCCTGCATGTTCACGAAAGTGACATCAATGTTGAACTTCTTGAGGTAGTTGTTCAAGAAAGCGAAGGTGCCGCCGTAGGTGGTCATGCTGGAGACGATATGGTCACCGGTCTTCACTTCATGCAACAAAGCGACGGTGATGGCAGCCATGCCGGAACCGGTCGCCCAAGCCAGTTCAGTGCCCTCGATGGCAGCCAATGACTGCGCCAGAGAGAGGGTGCTGGGGTTCCAGTGACGAGAATAGAGGAAGTAACCCTCGGTCTCACCGTGGAAGGTGTCGGTCATGGTTTTAGCATGTTCGAACATGAACGTTGCGCTATCGCAGATAGCCGGGTTGACGCCACGGTAGGCATCTTTCTTGTCCAGTCTTTCCAGATTGGTTGCGGGATCGAATTTTTCCATTTCTATGTTTAATTTAGGATGTTTAATTTGAAAGGGCAAAAATACATTTTTTTTGGTTAGACGGATAACCGCACTGCAGCCCCCACCGAAAAAAATGATGCGCACTCTTCCCTCTTGCCTTTTCCCTCTTGCCTCTTGCCTCTTGCCTGTTGCCTCTTGCCTTTTCCCTTTTGCCTATTACCTAAAAAATTGTATTTTTGCAGCCTTTAAAAGTAACGTAGAAAATATACAATATGGAACGAGTTGTTAGCGGCATCCGGCCGACCGGATTCTTACATTTGGGCAACTATTTCGGTGCCCTCAGAAATTTCATCAAGATGCAGGAAGAGAACGAGTGTTTCTTCTTTATCGCTGATTATCACTCTCTTACCACGCATCCGACCCCCAAGGATTTGCAATCCAACGTCAGGAACATCCTGATTGAATATATCGCCGCGGGCCTTGATCCCGAGAAGGCGACCATCTATGTGCAGAGCGACGTGCCACAGGTGTGCGAACTCTCGCTGCTGCTCTCCATGAACGTCTATATCGGTGAACTGCAGCGCGTTGCCTCCTTCAAGGAGAAAGTGCGCCGCCAGCCCGACAACGTCAACGCCGGCCTCCTCACCTACCCCGTGCTCATGGCCGCCGACATCCTGCTGCACCGCGCCGACAAGGTGCCCGTGGGCAAGGACCAGGAGCAGCACCTCGAAATGACCCGCGACTTCGCGCAGCGTTTCAACCGGATTTACAAAAACGAGTACTTCAAACTGCCGATGGCCTACAATTTCGGCGGCGAACTCGTGAAGATTCCCGGTCTGGACGGTTCCACGAAGATGTCCAAGTCCGACAACGAGAACTCCTGCATCTACCTCTCCGATGCACCGGAAGTGATCCGCAAGAAGGTGATGAAAGCCGTCTCCGACAGCGGTCCCACCGAACCGGGCCAACCCAAGACGCAGGCCGTGGAGAACCTCTTCCAGCTGATGAAGGCCGTCTCCGCACCCGATACGCTGCAGTATTTCGAAGAGCAGTACCAAAACTGCGCTATCCGCTACGGCGACATGAAAAAGCAACTCGCCGCCGACATGATTGCCTTCGTGCAGCCCGTTTATGAGCGCATTCTCGAACTGCGCGAGCAGGACGACTACATCCGCAAGGTGGCCCGCGAAGGTGCCGAGAGAGCCCGCGAAAGTGCCGCCAAGACCGTGCGCGAGGTGCGCGAAATCATCGGTATCAAATCTTTCTAACGATCTGAAATGTCATTACTTACACAGTATCCGCTTTGGCTGGCGATTTTCGCCGTGCTATTGGGTGTAGGATACGCCCTGTTCCTCTATTTCCGCAACGACAACGTCGCTTTCGAGAAACGCGACCGCATCATCATGGCCTCCCTGCGCGGCGTCGCCATGACGCTGCTCGCCTTCCTGCTGCTCGCGCCCATGCTCAAGATGATCCGCAAGCAGACCGACAAACCCGTGATTATCTTCTCCATCGACAACAGCGAATCGATTGCGGCGGGCAAGGATGGGAGCTACTACACCTCGGAATACCTCAAACAGCTGCAAAAAGTCATCAACGATCTTGCCAAACAGTACGATGTGGATGCCTACTTGGTGGGCGACGAGAACCAATTGGTAGATAAAGAGCATGTTGACGTTGACTTTTCCGACAAATCCACCAACCTCTCCGCGCTTTTCGACGACATCAGTCTGCTCTACGCAAACCGCAATGTCGGGGCGGTGGTGATGCTCACCGACGGTATCTACAACATCGGCTCGAACCCCTACTACGCCGCGCAGAAAGTCGGATTCCCGGTCTATACGGTTGGGCTCGGCTCCGATGAGCAGGCCACCGACCTCCTCATCGCCGACATCATCCATAACAAGGAGGTGCTGAAGGGCAACCGTGCCCCTGTGGAGGTGAAGGTGCAGGCGGGCAAGCTGGCAGGCAAGTCTGCCAAACTGACCGTTTCCGACGACAAGGGCGAGGTTTTCTCCCGTGTGCTGCAGATTTCCGGCAACCAGTACTTCGAGACCGTCTCCTTCCTCGTGGATGCGGGTCAACCCGGACTGAAGAAGTTCAAGGTGGATCTGGACGAACTGGATGGCGAAGTCACGCACAAAAACAACCACGCGCAGTTCTTCATCCGCGTCATCGAGTCGAAAGACAAGATCGCCATCGTGTATGACGCGCCGCACCCCGATGTGGCCGCCATCCGCTCCGCATTGGAACTCTCTGACAACTACGACGTTGTAGTCAAATCGGTGGATGAGTTCAAGGACAATCCTTCCGACTTCGGCTTGGTCATCCTGCACCAGCTGCCGTCGCCGAAACATCCCGCCTCTGCCTTGCTGTCGCAAATCCGTCAGAGCGGGGTCTCATCGCTGTATATTATTGGCACCCAGACTGATCTGAACGCCTTCAACGGGCTGAATACGGGCTTGCAGGTCACGCAGAACAAGAACATGACCAACAACGCCACGGCCTCCTTCAACTCCAACTTCATGCTCTTCTCCTTCTCGGAGGAGGCGCAACAGCTGCTGCCTACACTGCCGCCGTTGCAGTCGCCGTTCGGCACCTACAAGGCCGCCGTTTCCGCCAACACCTTCATGACCCAGAAGATCAGCGGGGTGGAGACCAAATACCCGCTCTTCCTCTTCAACGACGTGAACGGAGCGAAGACAGGCGTGATTTCCGGCACCGGCCTCTGGTCGTGGAAAGTCTATAACTACGTGAACACGCAGAACCACGACGCTTTCAACGAGATTATCAACAAGACTGCACTCTTCTTGGTGGCCAAGAACGACAGAAGTCCGTTCCGGGTGCGCCACAACGCCGTCTTCGCCGAAAATGCGCCTGTGGAATTCTCCGCCGAGCTGCACAATGAGAGCGGCGAACTTCTCAACACTCCCGACGTGAAACTCACCATCAAGGGCAGCGGCGACACCACCTACGATGCGCAGTTCTCCAAGCAGAACAACGCTTACTACCTGAATATGGGCGAGTTACCTGTCGGCACTTACACGTGGACCGCCAAGACACAGCTCGGCAACAAGAGCTACGAGAAGAGCGGCAGTTTCTCCGTGCAGGAGATTTTTGTGGAGACCGCCAACCTCGTCGCCGACTTCGACCTGCTGAAGAGCGTCGCGCAGACCAGCGGCGGCAAGTTCTTCACCCGCAACGATTTGGAGAAGGTGGTGCAGGAGATCAAAGCCAACGACAACATCAAGCCGGTGGCCTCCTACCAGAAGAAATATTCCATGCTGCTGAACTCCCCGTGGTACCTCGCCGCGATTGTATTGCTGTTGGGTATCGAATGGTTCCTGCGGAAGTGGCATGGCGGGTATTAGACGTGAGACGTGAGACGTGAGACGTGGGACGTGAGACGTGAGATGTGAGACGTGGGACGTTGGATGTAGGATGTAAGAAGTGAGAAATAAGACTTTGGACTTATGAATAAAACATTGACATTCACAGCTTTTATGATGCTGTTTGCGGGGGTTTCCGCGCAGACAGTCTCACTGACGTTCACGGGGAGCGACGTCCTTGACCAGTATGTACCCTTGATCCAGGTGGTCGTCACCAACCACACCAAAGGATGGCAGGAAACGCTTGTCTGGCCTGACACGGTGTTGGTGCTGACGCCCACGGGGATAGCGGATTTCGAATCGCAAAACAGGTCGCTTGGGTTGTCGCTGAACAATTCCAATCCGTTCGACGGCACCACGTATGCGCTGCTGCACATTTCCGAACCCGGGGATGTGACGGTGGAGATCACCGACATTGCCGGACGCAAGATAAAAACGTTGCAAGCGACATCGGTACCCTCTGGAACCCACGAGATGCGGGTATCCCTGTCCGCGGCGGGCATCTACTTCCTCACCGCCCGGCAAAACGGCAAAACGGCCTCGATGAAGATGGTGAACCGCGGAAACGGCGGTAGTAACAACATCGTTTTTTCCGGTGTAGAAACGCAAAATTTTGCGTCTCTACGGCAATCCCAAAACACCGGCAGAGGCGTCTCCAACAGTCCGTTCGACCTCGGCGACCTGATGGAATACGTAGGTTATGCCACCTATCACGGCAACTTGGTGGAGAGTGCGCACATCACGCAGGAGGTGTTCTCCTCGCAAACCAACGTGCTGCCGTTTTCCTTCTCCATCAGCGGTGACGACGCGGAACCTTGTCCGGGCCTTCCCACGGTAATGGACTACGACAGCAATCTCTACAACACCGTGCAGATCGGCACCCAGTGCTGGCTGCGGGAGAACCTGCGTGCCACGCACTACCCGGACGGCACGGCCATCCCCAACGGAGGGGATACAATGAGCAATACCGCCCCCTTCTTCTACGACAACACGACCTCCACCATTCCGTTGGACAAGCGTGGTTACTGGTACAACTGGCAGGCGGCGATGCAGGCCTGTCCCGAGGGCTGGCACCTTCCGAGCGATTCGGAATGGACCGTCCTCCACGACTATTTAGGTCTCCAGAGCGATTACATCTGCCACGAGGATCCCAACCAGATTGCCAAAGCGCTGGCACACGACTTGTATTGGGTGACGGCCTACGAAGAGTGTTCCCCTGGCGACCTGAGCGTTTACGCGAACAACGCCACGGGTTTCGGAGCGGTTCCCACTGGCGAGAGCTACGGATCCGACAGCGAAGGCATCTACGTGATGTTCTGGTCTTCCACCACGAACTACACCACTTTTGCCTGGGTGCGTTTGTTGGGCAACAGCTGCCCCACCCTGCTCAGGGATTATTCCGTCAAACTATCCGGCCATTCCGTGAGATGCCTGAGGAATTAAGAATGAAGAATGAAGAATG
>JAGCVQ010000092.1 GCA_017962275.1 Bacteroidales bacterium | reverse complement strand
AGTCCTCATCATGAACCAGATCGTGGTCGATCAAGAAAACACGACACGGAAAAAATCACGACAAAAACTTTTAGAAGCCTCACCACATCGCCACATAAAAAACAAGGGTGTGCCAAAACGTGACTTTTGACACACCCTCTATGGTCAACGACCCGTCGACGACTTTCAACTCTTTCACTGCAACCGAATCAATTTCGGCATACGCGATGTCAGTCTCAACAGTCTGGCCGTTGTCAGTCGCGGCTGCTCCAGCACAGCCCGTCGCATCTCTCCGAGATGCTCACCTCAGGTGTACGTCGCCAACACCACACTTCGCCTGCCGGCTTTGTGGTGTTAATTGCGCCTCTCGGCACGTCCCATGCCTCCGGCATGTTGCCCGGGCGGATTTAATGTTTCCCTCTCTCTCTTGTCCGTGGCTGTACGTCATTCCGCCGCGAACGAAGTGAGCGGCGGAACCTCTGGCCCTACCCTCGTAGAGGATCCATATCTGTAGCAATGCGTCCGCCGCGCCCGTCAAATCCCTATCAGGGGATTCACCGTGCGCGCCCGAACCCGCACAGGACCCGCACAGGTGTTACACAGGTGTTACACAGGACCTACACAGGTGTTAGACCGAGTCGTAGAGACGCAAAATTTTGCGTCTCTGCACGAAAATGTTGCGTCTCTACAAAAATGTTGCGTCTCTACATTTTTATCGGCAGGTAAATCGTGAACGTGCTGCCCTTGCCCTCCGCGCTCTGCACCTCGATGCGGCCGTGGTGGAGCTGCACGATCTTCTTCACGTATCCTAACCCCAAACCGTATCCCTTGACGTTGTGGATGTTGCCGTGCGGCACGCGGTAGAAATTGTCGAAGATCTTCGTGATGGACTTCTGCGGGATGCCGATGCCCTTGTCCGAGACCGACACGATGAAATGCTTCTCGTCGGAGATTGTGTTCACCAGAATCTCCGGACTCTCGGTGGAGTATTTGATGCTGTTCTCGATCAGGTTGGTGAGGGCGTTGGTCAGATGCGTGCGGTCGCCGAAAATCTGGTGATGGTCGGCGTTTAGCGCAACCGTCAGCTCCCCGTTTGAGGAGTTGATGAGCAGCGCGAAACTGTCGGTGATTTTCTGGATAAGTTCATGCATGTCAAGGAGCTCCACCGTCATCTTGATTTGTCCCTTACGCAGCTGCGCCGTCTCCAACACGGTGGTCACCATGTCCTTCAGCCGGTTGTTCTCGTCGTTGATGATTTCGACGTAGGAGGCCCGTATGTCTGGGTCTTCCAGCATGGTGGGGTCGGCCAACACCTCGCAGGCCAGCGAGATGGTCGCGATCGGCGTCTTGAACTCGTGCGTGACGTTGTTGATGAAGTCGTTGGTGACCTCCGTCGTCTTCTTCTGCCGGTACAGTGAGTAAAGGGCGATGAATGCGATGTTGAAGGTGATGACGAAGAAGACGACAATCAGGATGATGATGTTGCTCATGCGCTTGAAGACGATGCCGCGCACGGTGGGGAACTGGATAATCAGGTAGTGCGGCGAGCTGATCTTCTCGTTGTATTTGAGCAGGAACACGAACTCGCTGTTGAGCATCTGGTCGAGCGGGGTGGACTGCGGTTGCACGACGAACTGCGCGGTGAAGGCGTTGTAGAGTGCGAAGTCGAAACGGGAATCGATGTTTTCGGCCTTCAAGGCTTCCGAAATCATAAGCCGCAATGCCCCAGGGTTCAGTAACTCCAAGGTCGCGCTGTCGAGTTGAATCAGGTTCTGGTCCTTGATGTTGAAGCTGTTGGAGATGCCGTTCTGTAAGTTTTTCGGATCCCAAGGCTCGTTGTAGAGCGGGAACAGCCTGCGGAACGCTGCCGTGAAATATTCCGTGTCGTTGGCGATGACCTGACTGTTGTTCTCTTGGAAGTAGATGGTGGATTTGATAACGCCGATGGGCTGGTTGTTGATGCTGTCAATCAGAAACTTGCGGGTCTGCTGCATCGAGACGAAGTGCAGGGTGTCGATGTCATGTTTGCTCACGTTCTGCGATTCCGCTCCGAACAGCGCCGCCGTGTCGTTCTTGATGGTGGCGTCGATGCGGTCCACCACCGCATTGCCCGCTGTCAGCACCTCGTTGACGAAGATGCTGCGCTGCACCTTCTCTGCCTCGGTATAGAGGTAGAAAATGCCGATCATCAGCGGGATGGCTGACAGACCGACTAAGATGAACAGCGTGACGATAATGCGTTTTTTCATGATTTACAGTTGCATCCAGTTGTCGAAATCCTCAGCGGACACAAGTCCCAATTCCAACGCTGATTCGCGCAGGGTGAGTCCGTGCTCGTGCGCGTGCTGCGCGATTTTCGCGGCGTTGTAGTAACCGATGTGCGGGTTCAGCTTCGTGACCAGCATCAGCGAATTGTGCAGATGCATGGAAATGCGCTCCAAGTTGGGCTTTATCCCCTTGAGGCAATGGTCGTTGAAGGAGTTGATGACATCGGCGAGGAGTCGAGATGACTGTAGGAGATTCCGGCCGATGAGCGGCATGAAGACGTTGAGCTGCAGATGGCCCTGCATGGCACCGGTGGTGATGGCCACGTCATTGCCGATGACCTGACAGCAGACCTGCGACAACGCTTCGCACTGTGTGGGGTTCACCTTGCCGGGCATGATGGAGGAACCGGGTTCGTTGGCGGGTAGGATCACCTCGCCGAAGCCGCAGCGCGGTCCCGAGTTGAGCAGACGGAAGTCGTTGGCAATCTTCATCAGCGATACCGCTAACCGTTTGAACGCCCCCGACATCTCGCACAGCGAATCGTGTGTGGCCATGGCCTCGAACTTGTTGGGGCAGTTGCTGAACTCATAACCCGTGAACTGGTTAATATATTGCAGCGCGATTTTGTCGTAGCCTTCTGGCGTGTTGATGCCGTTGCCGACGGCCGTGCCGCCGATGGGAAGCTCCATCAAATGCTTGAGACTCTGTTGGATAACCTCGTAGCCGTGCTCTAACTGGGAAAGATGGCCGGAGAGTTCGTCGCCAAGGGTCAGCGGGGTGGCGTCCATCAGGTGGGTGCGCCCGATTTTCTTGATGTCGGCGTATTCAGCCACCTTCTCGCGGTAGGTGGCCATCATGCGCTCCAGCGCGGGCAGCGTGCGGGTGATGATGCTCTTGGCCGTGGCGATGCGCATTCCCGTCGGGAAGATGTCGTTGGTCGATTGCGACTTGTTGACGTCATCGTTGGGCGAGAGGAACAGCGGGTAGTCAGTAAGCTGACCGCCGTGCAGCTGCTGTGCGCGGTGGGCAATCACCTCGTTGACGTTCATGTTGGTTTGCGTGCCCGAGCCGGTCTGCCAGATGTGCAGCGGGAACTGGTCGTCCCACTGCCCGCTGGTGATTTCATCGACCACGCGCACGATGAGGTCGCGCTTCTCCTCCGGCAGCACGCCGCAGTCGAAATTGGCACACGCCGCCGCCTTCTTGGCCGTCGCGATGCCGTAGATGATCTCAATGGGGATGTGCTTCTTCCCGATTTGGAAGTTCTCCATCGCCCGTTGTGTCTGCGCGCCCCAGAGCTTGTCAGCTTCCACGCGCATTTCGCCTAATGTGTCTTTTTCGATTCTATATTCCATATTGTTTTAGTTCAAAGTTCAAGGTTCAAAGTTCAAAGTTTCAGGTTTCAAGTTATCACCTCCATTCCGTCCGACGTCAGGAGGAGGGAATCCCCGACTGGCCACCGCACGAAGTCTAATCATAGAACTTCCAATTCACCCCCACCTCGAAGTTGCGGCCCTGCATGGGATAGCCGGGGGTGGTGATGTAGCGGAAGCTGAAGAGTCCGGCGAGGAGGTTGCCGCCGCGCACGAAGAAGGAGGTCCGCTTGACCCGGATGGCGAGGTGAGCGTTGACATACAGGTAGTTGCCGGTACGGACAATCTGCTGTGCGTAGAACTGGTGGAGGATGGGGTTGTAGCCGTCGGCGTAATATTGGGTGTTGTAGCAGAGATCCACCCCCACTTGGAAACGCAGCCGTTTCTTGAAAATGAGAGCCCGGTAGAGGGCGCTGACCTTGCCGGCGAACAACGGCACCGTGACGGCCTTCTGTGTGGAATGCTGCAAAGCCAGATCCGCGTCGAGAGCGAAATGTTTCGTGCGTACGGGAGCGGATAACCGCAGTTGCACCACCTGCGTGGCCTTCTCTGTCTGCATCGGTTCGTATTCGTTGTTGAGGAAGACGTAGCCCCCGAGGTTGTAGAAGTTGAGCCCCACCGTGTATCCGTAAATCGTCCAATAAGCACCCGCCTTGAACACATTCTGCTTTCGCCATAGCGTGTCCCAGAGGTTGTTGTTGCCGCAATAGTGGCTGAGGAGATAGTCGGGGGCGTACCGGCTGAACGACGCCTCGAAACCCAAATAGTTGCGGTGTTTCTGGTTGATGGTGAAACGGAATCCGGCGCGTGCCATGGCATCGTTTTGGGTGTAGCCGAACAGGCTGTAGGAGACGTTGCCGTAAATCTCCCACACTTTGAACAGCCGGATGGAGGTGCGAGCGAAGAGGGTCAGACTGTTGTCAGAATATCTGGGAATGGACAGGTGGGCGTACTCCTGACGCACGCCGCCGGCAATCCGGAAAAAGTAGGGCTGCCCGCTCACCGTGTCAACAGGACTGTAATTCGACCATTGCAGTGTGTTGGCCAAGGAGTAGAACTGGATGGAGTCGTTTGTGGTGTCGGTGTTGACGTAATAGCGGTTGCGGTAGTACAGGTCGTTGAGGTCGAAGTCCGTGAACTGACTGCTAATAAAGTTGAAATCGAATGTGTGGCTGAACGTCCCGAAATAGCGGCCTTGTTTGTCCTTGATGTTCACGTAGTTAAGCAGCTGGACGGTGTGGTTGTTGATGAGCGTCTTGGCGTTGCTGAGCATCACGGCGAAGCTGCTGAGATCGTAGGTGATGGTCTGGGTCGTGTCGCGAGGGTTACGGTCGGTGAACTCGGGACCGTTCTCCAGACCGCCATTCTCGGCAAACTTTCCGTGGTTGAGAATGTAGGCGAACACGAAGCCGTAGATCTTTTTCGGGGTTTCGTAGCGGGCGACGGCACTGAGACTCAACCGGTTGATTTCCTGATGGATGAAGTAGCCCTTGTTGCTCGCACCGTCGAGGTCCACCGAGAAGTTGACCTGCCGTATCCGTTGTGCGTGCGTGGCCCGGAAAGAGTATTCGTTCAGTATTCCGTAGGTGAAGTCAATGTTGGTGTAGGAGGTCTCCAGATTGTAGATTTTCAGATCCGACATCTTCTTGAAATAGAGGGGGTAGGGCAGGGTCGTCCAAGTGAAACCCATCGGATGATCGATGTCGAAGACCATATTCTTGTGCGCTTGCCCGATGATGCCTAACGACTGGTACAGGTTCTCTGTCCGCAGCAACGGGTCGTAGCCGGAGATATGAACGATGGAAGTGTCTATCGGTTTGTAAATCAGTGGTTTGAAATTGATTGTGGGCATGGGGGCCGTGGATGTGGGCAGGTAGTCTGGAGAGATGGCCATGGCCGAGTCGATGTGGCGACGTTCGCCCGTACTCTCCTCCGTCTGCGCCTGAACCTTCCCCGAAAACAAGGACAATATCAGTGTGATTGTAATATATATGGCTGATTTGTAGCGCATTAGGATTCGATTTCCGATTTTGATTATTTCGCGCAAATGTACATATTTTTCAAAAGTGAAAAAATGTATCTTTGCGCTTTCTTTCATCAAAATCTAAATGTATGATTACCAATCCCACTGACGGAAAATTCGAACTTTTGGCGCTGCCCTACGCAGAGGACGCGCTCGCGCCGGTGATTTCGGCGGAGACCATCCGCTTCCACCATGGCAAACATCTTCAGGCATACGTCAATAACCTTAACGCGGCACTGCCGGGCACTCCTTTCGAGAATCTGCCTCTCGAGGAGGTCGTGGTGAAGTCCGAAGGCGGCATGCGCAACAATGCCGGACAGACCCTCAACCATAACCTTTATTTCCTGCAATTCTCCCCGCAACCCGCCAAGACTGCTCCTTCGGGACTGCTTGCCGCCGCCATCGACCGCGATTTCGGCTCTTTCGAGAATTTCGTGACCGAGTTCGTGCAGAAAGGCGTTTCGCTTTTCGGCTCCGGTTGGGTGTGGCTCGCTGCTGATGACCAAGGTAAGTTGCAGATCACACAGGAAGCCAATGCCGGCAATCCGATCCAACACGGTCTCCATCCGCTGCTCACGTTCGATGTGTGGGAGCACGCCTACTACCTCGACTACCAGAACCGCCGCGCTGACCAGCTCAAGGATCTCAGCAAAATCCTCGATTGGACCGTGATAGAGAATCGTTATCAAGAAGTGCTGAAATAGAACCGGTTATGGCCGCCAAAAGGAAAAATGACGCAAGTGTCATCTCGCTGGACACGTTCGGCAGTGCCAAGAACTACTGGCTCTGCTGGGTGAAGTCCCCGATGACGCATTTTTCCTTCGCCAATCAGGCGCAGCGGCGGCTCAAGCGCCCGTTTGCCTACATTGGGGACATTTCTTTGGATGACGTCCATCCACAGCTGAAGTTCCCGATGTATTATACCTGTTTCAATCAGGATTTCGACATCAACTTGGTGATTCTCGCCAATCGGGTCACCGCACCTATGGACCTCTCTTTGGATCAGCAGAGCCCGCTTTTGGGCGGACTGTTGTTCGAAGATGACTATTATCTTTTTAACAACCAGGGGCTTATGAAAATCCCGTTCTCTTATCCGCAAGCCGATTTTCTGCTGATGCTCTCCGCTGACAAGGAGGCCGACATGGAGGATTATATCGAGATGCTCCCTCCGTTGGCAGACAACCGGATTCTGTGTCAGAATACTCCGCAGCATATTGCCCAAAGTCAGAAAAAGAGCCGGCAGGTACTCGATTTCTTACAATATTTATATTATGAGTCCGAGGCGGCCATCAAGAACTACCGGCGGCAAAAGTTGTTCCAAAAGCTGCACCAAAAGATGTCGGTGGCCGAGGCCAACTATGGCAAACTGAAATTTCCTATGGAGAACAACCGTGTGATTACCAGCTCGTTGCTGAGAAGGGAGGACTTTTGACGAAGGAAAATACGACGAACGGCAATCTTTGATAGAAAAATATTCCTTAAGCAGCCCCGAAGGGGCAACATTTTGATAACCCCACATAAGCGACGAAGTCGCGCAATGTGGGGGATAAACCAAAAAGATATGAACTTAGAACAACAAATCAACAACGACATCAAGGCGGCGATGTTAGCCCGCGAGTCTCAGAAGCTCAATGCGTTACGCGCAGTGAAGTCCGCCATCCTGTTAGCCAAGACCCAGAAGGGCGGCAACGCCGAGCTGGACGAGGAATCCGAAATCAAGATCCTGAAACAGTTGGTGAAACAACGTCAGGAATCGGCCGAGACCTACCGTGCGCAGAACCGTGAGGATCTGGCCGCGGAGGAACAGTATCAGCTTGACATCATCCAAACCTATCTTCCGCAAATGCTTACTCCTGAGGAGGTTGAAGCGACGTTGAAAACCATCATCGCCGACAACGGATTCAGCGGCATGAAAGACATGGGCAAGGTGATGGGCATGGCCACCAAGACCTTTGCCGGCAAGGCCGACAACAAAATGGTCTCCGACATTGTGAAACAACTGTTGGCTCAATAGCGATGCGGTACTACATCGTGGCGGGCGAAGCGTCGGGCGACCTGCACGCCTCCAACCTCATCAAAGCCATCCGGGAGAAAGACCCCGAAGCGCAGTTTCGCGGCTGCGGCGGCGATCTTGCGCAACAGGCTGGCGCGGAGTTGTTTATGCACTACCGCGAGATGGCTTTCATGGGATTCTGGGAGGTCTTTGTCAACCTGCGCACCGTGCTCGGCAACATCAAACGCTGCAAAGCCGACATCCTAAATTGGAAACCGGACGTGCTGGTGTTGGTGGATTATCCCGGCTTCAACCTGCGTATCGCCCAATTTGCCAAAGAACGGCATCTCAAGGTTGTCTATTACATCTCACCGCAGATTTGGGCGTGGAAGAAAGGCCGTATCAAGCAGATCAAGCGCGATGTGGATGAGATGATGGTGATTCTGCCGTTCGAGAAGGACTTCTATGCCAAACACGGCATGGATGTCCACTATGTTGGGCATCCGCTATTGGATGCGGTGAGTCGCGATTTGCCCAACCGTCCTGACGTCCGTAACTTTAAGTCCGACAACAACTTGGATGACCGCGAAATCATCGCCCTGTTGCCTGGCAGCCGTCGGCAGGAGGTCAGTGCCATTCTGCCGCAGATGCTGTTGATGGCCGACCGGTTCCCGCAGTACCAGTTTGTGGTATCGACAGTTACTTGGCTACCGAAAGAGCTGTACGACAAATACTTGCAAGGCCATAACGTGCATACGGTGTGCGGCGGCACCTACGCGCTCGTCGCCAACGCCAAAGCCGCGATTGTGGCATCCGGCACCGCCACGTTGGAGACAGCCATGATCGGTACGCCGCAGGTGGTCTGTTATGCCGGCAGCGAACTATCATACCTGATAGCCAAGCATCTGATTTCGGGTATCAATTACATTTCCCTGCCGAATCTCATCATGGATGCGCCGGTGGTGACGGAGCTTATCCAGCACGACTACAATCCGGAACGGCTGGAAAAGGAACTGCGCCTCATCACGGAAGATGAAAGTCGCATCTCCACGATGAAAGCGCAGTATAGTGAACTGTACACAAAGCTCGGCAACGGTTCCGCCTCGGCGAAAGCTGCTGAGGTGGTGGTGGCCGCTGCCAGGGGGTAACCCTACCAGATCAGCTTGAAGCCGGTGCTGTGGACGTTGATAATCTGCACGTTAGGCTCGCTCTTCAGCAGTTTGCGCAGCCGGGTGATATAGACATCCATGTTGCGGCTGTTGTAGAAGCTGTCCTCGCCCCAGATTTTCTTCAGTGCGTAACTGCGGTAAAGCACGTCGTTGCGCTGCTCGTACAGCATGTCAAGGAGGGCAGCCTCGCGGGAGGTCATCTTCTGCTCCTCGCCGTTGATGATCAGCACTTGCCGCTTGCGGTCAAACTGGATGTTGCCGATGTTCACGACATGGCTTTCCGGCTCCTCCTGCACGCCCGAGCGACGCAGCAGCGCCTGCATCCGCGCTAACAGGATCTCCATGGTGAACGGCTTGGTGATGTAGTCGTCGCCGCCGATGGAAAGCCCCTTGATCATATCCTCCTGCATCGTCTTGGCAGTCAGGAAGATGATCGGAATCCGACGGTCCATCTTGCGGATCTCCTGCGCCAACGTGAATCCGTCCTTGATGGGCATCATCACATCGATGAGGCAGAGGTCGAACTCGTCGGTGCAGAAGAGCTCGTAGGCGGCCTCGCCGTTGTTGGCGTGCTTCACGTCGAACCCCTTGCCGGTGAGCACGGTAGTGAGCACTTTGCCCAAATTCATGTCATCTTCGGCCAATAATATCCTTTTATTCTCCATAATTTCCAATTTTCAAATGAAAGAGCAAAAATAAAAAAAATATGGAATCGCTCTCGTTTATTTTTGACAAAACGACAAATTGAGGTTGGAATATCGAAAAAAATCATACCTTTGCGACCGTTTTTTAGAAAACGAGTTTTGCTTGTAAATAATTGAAATATACGCTGATATGGAAATTGTCAATACCGTTGAGAAGTTGATCGACATCGCCGTGCGTGAGCGTGCCGCGGGTAAAACCATCGGCATGGTGCCGACGATGGGCGCCCTGCATGAAGGTCACATTTCGCTCATCCGTCGTGCCCACGAGGAAAACGACGTGGTGTTCTGCTCCATTTTCGTGAATCCCGTGCAGTTTAACAACGCCGAGGATCTGGCCAAATACCCTCGTACACTGGAGGCTGACGTGCAGCTCATCGGCGACCTGGCTGACTACGTTTTCGCCCCCACCGTGGAGGAGGTCTTCCCCGTCGCCCCCACCGAGGTTTATGATTTCGGTACTGTGGCCAACGTGATGGAAGGCGCCGCCCGCCCCGGCCATTTCAACGGTGTGGGTGTCATCGTGCGTCGCCTGCTCGAGTGGGTTCGCCCGCATAAGGCCTACTTTGGCGAGAAGGACTACCAGCAAATCGCCGTCATCCGCGAGATGTGCACACAGTGCCGCATTTTCGCCGAGATCGTTCCGTGCCCCATCGTGCGTGAACCCAACGGCCTGGCCATGAGCTCTCGTAACCGCCGTCTCTCCGTCCATGAATTCGAGACTTCCGCCAACATTCACCGCATTTTGGAAGAATCTAAACAATTTGACAATGTGCAGGAAATCAAGCGGTTTGTGGAGACCGAAATCGCCAAGATCCCCGAATTCCAGCTCGACTACTTCGAACTCGCTGATGCCCAAACCCTCCTCACCGCCGACACCCTCGACAATCCCCACGGCGTGATGGGATTCATCACCGTCTATGTGGGCCCGGTCCGACTTATTGACAACGTCAAGTATAGATAATTATTAAAGTAATACATTAAGCAGTCCCGAAGGGACAACATTTTAATAACCCCACACAAGGCGACAGCCGCAGTGTGGGGAGCTCAAAAAAGAAAACCGATGAACATCGAAATCCTGAAATCGAAAATCCACCGTGCCACGGTCACCGAGGCCAATCTGAACTATGTGGGCAGCATCACCATCGACGAGACGCTGATGGAGGCCGCCAATATGATCGAGAACGAGAAGGTGCAGGTGCTGAACGTCAACAACGGCGAGCGCCTGGAAACCTACGTCATCAAGGGCGAGAAAGGCTCCGGCGTGGTCTGCCTGAACGGTGCCGCCGCCCGCAAAGCCGCCGTCGGTGACACGGTCATCATCCTCTCCTACGCCTCCATGGACTTCGAAGAGGCCAAAACCTTCCAACCCTCCATTGTCTTCCCCGACGCGGATAACAAACTATAGCTTTTGGCTATTATCTGTTGTCTTCCTTTTGAAACCTGAAACTTGAAACTTTGAACCTTGAACCTTGAACCTTGAACTCTAACCCCTAAACTCTAAACCATAAACCCTAACCCTTAACCCGTTACCAATGTACAAACTCATACTCATAAGACACGGACAGAGCGAATGGAATCTGTCGAACCAGTTCACCGGCTGGACGGACGTGGATCTCACCGAACAGGGTGTCGAGGAGGCGAAACAGGCCGGCCGCATCCTGCGCGACGAGCCCGGCTTGGACATCCGATACACCTATACCTCCTACCTCAAACGCGCCATCAAGACGCTGAATTACGTGCTTGAGGAGATGGACCGGATGTGGTTGCCTGTCTATAAGACCTGGCGGCTGAACGAGAAACACTACGGTGCACTGCAGGGACAGAACAAGAAAGAGGCCGTGGCAGTGTTCGGCGAAGAACAGGTCACCAAGTGGCGCCGCAGCTACGACGTTCAGCCCGAACCGCTGGCCGACGATGACCCGCGCCACCCCAAGTTCGACATCCGCTACCAAGATATCAAGTTCAAGGCTGCTCGCCCCGCCACCGAATCCCTCATGGACGCCACCAAACGTATCATCCCGTTGTGGAACGTCAGCATCGTGGAATCGCTTCGCCAGTACAAGCAGGTGATGGTCGTGGCCCACGGCAACAGTATCCGCGGTATCATCAAGTTCATGAAGAACATGTCGAACGAGGAGATTGTGAAGCTCAATATCCCCACCGGCGTGCCCTATCTGCTGGAACTTGACAGCGAGATGCAGGTCATCAGCGACCGCTACCTCGGCCTCTCCGAGGACGAACTTAAGGCCAAGCAAGAGGGTGTCGCGAATCAGACGAAGGCATAATGGCGATCATAAATTGCGAAAAATCGCGAAAAGAGCGAAAATAACTCGAAAATGAGAGATAAAAAAAAGCAGGCTGTCTGATGGATAGTCTGCTTTTCATTTTATCGGTTTGCGAGGCGGTTATCTTCTGCCGCGGGCCTTCATCGCCCGCATCATCCCCTTGGTCTTGCCGGAACCGTTGTTCACGGCCTTCATCACCTTGCGGATGTCGTCGAACTGCTTGATGAGGCGGTTCACATCCTGAATGTCACGGCCGGAGCCGCGGGCGATGCGTTTGCGACGCGACCCGTTGATGATGTCGGGGTTGGCGCGCTCCTCGGGGGTCATTGACTGGATCATCACCTCCACACTCTTGAAGACGTTGTCGTCGATGTCCATATTGCGGATGAGCTTGCCCATGCCGGGAATCATGCCCATGAGGTCCTTCACGTTGCCCATCTTCTTGATCTGCTGGATCTGCTGGTTGAAGTCGTTGAAGTCGAACTGGTTCTTGGCCAGCTTCTTGGAGAGCTTCGCGGCCTCCTCGTCGTCGAATTGTTCCTGGGCACGCTCCACGAAGGAACGGATGTCGCCCATGCCGAGGATACGTTCCGCCATACGTTCGGGGTGGAAAACGTCAAGGGCTTCCATCTTCTCGCCCATACCCACGAACTTGATGGGTTTTCCGGTGACCTTGCGGATGGTCAGCGCGGCACCGCCGCGGGTGTCGCCGTCCAATTTGGTGAGGATCACGCCGTCGAAGTTCAGCTTGTCGTTGAAAGCCTTGGCGGTGTTCACGGCATCCTGACCGGTCATGGCATCCACCACGAAGAGGATTTCCTGCGGGTTCACGGCCTCCTTGATGTTGCCGATCTCATCCATCATCTCCTCGTCGATCGCAAGACGGCCGGCGGTATCGATGATGACCACATCGTAGCCGTACTCTTTCGCGTACTTCACCGCGTTCTTGGCGATCTCCACCGGCTTCTTGTTGTCGGGCTCAGAATACACCTCCACCTCAATCTGCTTGCCGAGTACCTGCAGCTGGTCAATAGCGGCGGGACGATAGACGTCGCAAGCCACGAGCAGAGGTTTCTTGCCGCGCTTGGTCTTCAGCAGGTTGGCCAATTTCGCACTGTGGGTGGTTTTACCGGAACCCTGCAGACCGGCCATCAGGATGACGGCGGGCGAGCCCTTGAGGTTGATATCGACGGCCTGGTTGCCCATGAGGGCGATGAGTTCGTCGTAGGTGATCTTTACCATCAACTGGTTGGGCGACACGGCGTTGATGACGTTCATGCCGATGGCCTTCTCTTTCACGCTGTTGGTGAACTCCTTGGCGATGGCGTAGCTCACATCGGCGTCGATCAGCGCCTTGCGGATCTCCTTGGTGGTCTCGGCCACGTTGATCTCGGTGATCCGGCCCTGGCCTCTCAGTATCTTAAACGAGCGTTCTAATCTGTCGGATAAACTTTCAAACATATCTCAATTTTTCAATTATCAATCAGAAATAATGCTGCGAAATTTCGCGGCGGCAAAGATACGATTTTTAGCGGTTGCGCGGTTAGGCTGTTAAACGGTTATTTCTACCTCTCAAACCACCTCAGAATCTTCATTTTCCATTCCCCAGCTTTTCCCGTGTACGGGTGCTCGCGCAAGGGGAGGTTGAAGCGGGTGCGGCCTTTGAGGACGGTTTGCGGGTGCGTGAACTCGCGGAAGCCCCATTCGCCGTGGTAGGCCCCCATGCCGGAATGGCCCGTGCCGTTGAAGGGGACACCCTTGACCATCAGGTGGATGCACACCTCGTTGATGCAACCGCCGCCGTACTGTTGCGTCTGCATCGTGCGCTTCGCCCACCGCATGTCTTTGGTGAACAGATACATGGCCAACGGATGTTCGCGGTCGGCGATGGTCTCCATCAGCGCGTTGATCTCTGCGTCAGGGAAGGGTACCACGGGTAGCAGCGGACAGAAAAGCTCGTGCTGCACGATGTGCTCGTCCTTATCGACGGGGTAGATGAGGGTGGGGGAGTATTTGCAGCTCTCTCGGTCGCCTACACCACCGAATATGATGCGGTCGCGGTACTCATCTGCTAACTTCGCGCACTTGTCGTAGGCGGCCTCCGTGATGAGTTTGGGATATTCGTCATTGGCAATCGGATTCTCGCCGATTTGCGTTGTGAAGGCCTTTTTCAATTCTTCCAAGAAAGGCTCCGCCACCTCTTTCGCCACCGCTATCTGGTTGATGTTGATGCAGATCTGTCCGGCGTTGCACAGCTTGAAGAAGGCGATCTTGCGGGCAGCATCTTTGAGGTCGGCATCTTTGCGCACCACGCACCAGTTGCCGGTCTCGCCGCCCAGTTCCAACGCCACGGGCGTGAGGTTCTTGGCCGCCTCCGCCATCACGTGTTTGCCCACAGCGGGCGATCCGGTGTAGAAGATCTTGTCGAAACGTTGCGCGAGACAAAGGTCTGCCACGTCGTGACCGCCGTCGATGAGGGTGACGTATTCGGGCGGGAAAACCTCCGCGACAAACCGATTGAGCGCCGCCGTGCAGGCCGCCGACTTGCTGCTGGTCTTGATGACAACCGTGTTGCCGCCGCACATCGCCGCCGCCACCACCCCGAGGGTGAGCAGAATCGGGAAGTTGAACGGGCTGATGACCAACGACACGCCGTAGGGCATCTTATAGACTTTGGTGATGGTGCTCGGGAAGCACATCAGTCCGCTGAAATGGGTTTCGGGTCGCGCCCAACGCCGCAGTCCCCGAATCATCTCGTTGATTTCCACGATGATTGGACCTACGTCGCAGAGGAAGCCCTCCACGCGGCTCCGTCCGAGATCCTCGGTCAGGGCATCCTCAAATTCGGATGCGTGTTCGATCACGGCAGCTTTCAGCTTCTTGAGCTGCGCTATTCTCCATTTTACCGGCAAAGTCGTCCCTGTGCGGAAGAACTTCCGCTGTGTGGCGACGATTTCTTGGATTTGTTCGTTCGTATAGGACATGATTCTTTTGATTAGTATTCGTCGCTGTATCCGCCATCCTTGTCCGTCAGATGGATGACAATCACGTCGAACATCGGATAATCCTTGTATTCCACGTAAAAGGAAGTCTCTCCTGTGAAATTCTTTGGGAACTGGATGCCTAATAGCGCCCCTTTGGGAATCCTGCTGTCTTTACCGCTTTTGGTGTTGGAATCCGAATCCCCTTTTTCCTTGAACGCGAAGTCGCCATAGACCTCTTTCAGGGTTTTGTCCTCGTTGAGGATGACCACTCTGCAGTGGAAGTCGGTGTAGGGTGTCTCGTTCACGATCCGCACTTGGTTGTAGGATTGTTCGGAACCCTCCACCACGAAGGTCATCTCATTTTGCGCAAAAACAGCCGTTGCGGCCATTAAAAATAATACGGATAAGATTGTTTTTCTCATTTTATTGATTATAATTGGTTGTTCTTTCTGCTTTTTATCTTTTCTACCGAGCTCTTGCCCCTGACGGGGCTGCTCAAGGAAATTTTTTATATTACTACCCCGCTCTTCGGGCACCCTTTCTATAATAGAAGGGGAATCGGGATTGCTCGTAACTGCTAACTGCTAACTACTAACTACTAACTTCTCTAACACCTTTCGGATATCCTCTTCGCTGAACGTCACCGGGGCGGAATAGTTGATGGAATCTGCGGCAATCATTCGCGTAAGCTCCTCGTAATCATTCGGTTGTACGGGAGACTCAAGCTTATCCAAGCCGCAGGTGACAATCAGGTCGGAGATGGCCTGCAGAAATTTTTCGGCGGCGTGGCGGTCGTCCGTATGCTCATCCACTAACTGGCAATAGCGCGCCATCATCGCGTATTTCGAGAGGCAGGCGGCCTTCTGGTACCTCAGCACGGGCAGCATCATCAGGGTGATGGCCTGTCCGTGCGGGAGGTGGTACTTTGCCCCGATGCTGTGGGCAAAGGCGTGTATGTAGCCGGCCAACTGTGTGTTGATGGCGTTGCCGCCGTACATCGCGGCGCGGCACATCGCCAAGCGCGATTCAATGTTCTCCGGCTCGCGCATCACCACGGGGAGATGTTGCAGAATCAGACGAACACCATCCAAGGAATGGTACGCGTCTTCCACATAGACCGCAACATCGCTCAGCGTCCCCTCCACCACATGACTGAGGGCGTCCATGCCGCAAGCGGCGGTCACCAGCTGCGGAGCGTGGATGGTGAGTTCGCTGTCGAGAATCACGTGCGTCACGTCCAATCCGACAATCACGGTGGAGCCTTTCGTGCCGCGTGCGTTCGTCACGACCGCGCCCACAGTCACCTCCGCGCCCGTGCCGGCTGTCGAGGGTACGGTAATCATCGGCAGGGTTTTGCCCGGCACCACCAAGAACTTGCGTAACAGCGTTTTGGTGCTGAGATGCGGCATTTTCACACCGGCGGAAATCATCTTGCTGGTGTCCATTACGGAACCGCCGCCCAAGGCGATTACGCACTCGGCATGGCACTCCGTGGCGATTTTGCGCCCCGCGTCTATCAGTGCGATATTCGGTTCGGAGTTGATGTCGGCAAAGAGGGTGCAACCCATACCGGCCTCTTCCAGCGACTGCACAATCTTCTGTTCGTAACCGAGATGGTGAAGCGTCTGGTCGGTGACCAACAGCACTTGCTTGTAGCCGCACCCCTGGCAGAGTTCGCCAATCTTCTCCCGCGCCCCGTGGCCTTCCACGACTTGCGGTTCCGGCAGCGGCACCCGGTGAATCACCTTGCCCGGCAGCTTATGTATCTGTTTTCTAAAACGGTAAGTGTCCATTGTTTTGACCTATGACTTATGACTATTGCCTCTTGCCTCTTGCCTCTTGCCTATTACCAGAAACAACGCCGCAAAAGTACTCAAAATCCGTACATATTCTTCTATGACAACGTTTTTCTATATTGCAGCGGACTCATCCCCGTTTTTCGCTTGAAAAAGACACCGAAAAGGCTTGGTGAAGAGAAACTTAGCGCGTCGCCGATTTGCTGGATGGACTTGTTTTCGTCATACAGCATGTAGATGGCCTTCTTCAGCAGGATGTCGTCGAGCCACTCCCTTGGGGGCTTTTGCGTGACCCGCTTGATGATGTTGCTCAAGTATTTCTCCGAAATGTGTAGTTGCGCGGCATAGAAGGAGATGGAATGATGTTTAGGGGCGTGGATTTGGGCCAACCGCATAAACTCCCCGCTGATGTAATCGCTCCGAGACTCTTTTTTTTGTGTGATGACCGTCGCTTCCTTCTGTTCAAAAAGATGGATGAAATAGTGGAATATGGATTCCAACACACTGTGAATCAGTCGGTCATTGGATAGGTTTGATGGAAGATGCGCCAGACGGTGGATCAAGTCCAAGTACGAAAGAAAGAGCTGTTTCTCCTCTTGATGGTGTACTCAGCCTCGCCCTCCGTCAGCATGATCAACCCGTATTGCTGGCAATCCACAAACTTCGGTAACGTCGCGTTATCCTGCACGTTACGGCTTACCAATAGCTCCTGCCCGTACCACACCTTGTCGTCACAATTCTCGTGGTCATACAGCTTTACCGGGATTTTTTTCATCATTCACAAAATTCGGGCAAAAATACGATTTTCTTCTCATGTGTCAAAAATAATGTGGAATGATCAACAGATAATGTGGAATAGCAAAGAGAATCAATGCTCAGGAATTCGTAGTTTTGCTTCTGTTTTTATAAGAGGAAACCTTAAGTTTGCACTTATGTTTCTATTTGTGTATAAAATTCTTAAAACCAATAGATTATGAAAAAAATCTTCGCCCTTTCCCTGCTGACGCTGATGAGCTTTCTCGCTGTGGCGCAAACCGTTACCCTCACCTTCACGGGTCGTGACGCGGACAACCGTTATATGAAATTGGACCGTGTGGTCGTCACCAACTACACCCGTGGCTGGCAGAAGACCGTCGTTTGGCCCGATACCGCCCTGACCTTGCGGAACGCCGCCGGCACGGTCTTGATGGCCGAAAAAGAGGGTTTCGCCCTGTCGCAGAACAACCCCAACCCCTTCAACGCTTCCACCGATGTGAACTTGAAGGTGTCGGAACCGGGCGAGGTGACCTTGACCGTCACGGACATTAACGGTCGTGTGGTGGAAACGCACCGCGTGCAACCGCAATCCGGACAACACCGTTTCCGCGTCACCGTCGCTCATGCAGGAACCTACGTGGTGACCGCCCGTCAGAACGGCAAGGTGTCGTCCATCAAGATGGTGTGCAACGGCGCGGGGAATGCAGACAAGGTTGAATATCAGGGCGTTGTAGAGACGGTGCATGCACTGTCCTTACAAAATCTCTCCCACGATATGTTCAATATCGGAGACCAGATGCAATCGCTACTGGGCACCGGACTACGAAGGATGGTACGCGATGTCGATGTTCGAGTTCTCCAATAAGAAAGGCACGGCGAAGAGCATCCTGCTGAACCACAAGACGCTGGTTGGCAATTGATAATTGATAATTGATAATGGATAATGGATAATTGCTGGGGGAGTAGATACTGTTCACGTATATCGTTAACCCTCTAACCGTGTAACCCTCAATCCATCACCCGAACTTTTTCACCAGCAGGACTGTGCAGAAGATAACCAACAATAAGGAAAGAACCAGTGCTGTGAACATGATCAGGGCGGCGGCAACCGTTTTCATCGTGGTGCGTCGCCAACTGTAGCCGCTCATTTGTTTGAGCGGAATCAAGGTGAGGAAAATCGAGAGTGCGGAAAGGTTTGAGAGACAGAAGAAATCAAACACGATACTGTAGATGGTGTACATGTTGGTGGTATAGAGAAGCGCGATGAAGAACTCGGAATAGCGCAAATCGGGAATGTTCGGACAGTGTCGGAAAAAGAAGAAAAGCATGCCTGAGATGAGCATCAACACCAACAACATCACTATACTGGGGAACCGTTTCTCGAAATGTTCCATTTTTTCGATAGCATTATACATAATTGTTTTTGTGCGCTCTGAAAGCCGAGCAGACTCATTGTCATTTTCCAAAGTATCTGTTTCCGTTGTGACGGCTTCTTCCGCTGTACTACCCTCATTCATCCCTTGGAGAACAGTTTCTGTTTGGTGTTCGTCATAGAGAGCCTTCCCTTTGATATTCAGCCCGTGGGTCACGAACACAGAGATGGCGAAGAGCAGGAAGAACATCTTGAAGGGGGCGAAATAGGACACTCTCATGCCCCGTAGATAGTCGAGAATCAGGTAGCCGGGACGGAGAATAAGTTCTCGCATGGTGCGGAACATTCCCCGTTCGCCCATGCCGTATGCATCCGCGAAGTTTTCCGCCGCCACCTTCATCGAGAAACGATCGGTGTTGGCCGATTGTCCGCAGCGGGGACAGAAGTTGCCGGTATAGTGGTCGTGGCAGTTAAGGCACTCGTGTTCCTCCTGGGACATCGGTTTCACCTGACGCGGCTGTTTCTGCCACACCTTGAACTGTTGCGATTTCTCTTTGATGTTGATTTTCTTTTTCATATTGAGATTGCGAAAACCCATGTTGACCGTCGGTACAATTTGTTTTCTAATAATCTCTCCGATAGGCGGTTACAGCAAATCCTTGATGGTGTTGGCGACATTGATGAGGTGGTCGGCGACACGTTCGGTGTTCTGTGCCAAGGAGAGGTACTCTGCGCCCACGGCCGGACTGCAGGTGCCGTCGGTGAGGCGGCGGATGTGGTTGCGCTCCATTTCGTCGGTCATGTCATCGATGTGGTCCTCAATGAGGTTTGCCCGTCTCAACGCTTCCAGATCTTTGTTGTGGTAGGCCTGTTTCACTTCATCGTAAAGTTCGCTCACTAATTGCTCCATTTGCAGGATTTCGCTGACGGCTTCCGGCGAGAAGGCGATTTCCTGTTCTTTCAAGGAATCGGCGTATTCCACGATGTTCTCGGCATAGTCGCCGATACGCTCCAGGTCGCTGACGGTCCGAATAGTGCCGTTCAAGTAGCGTTGGTCGTAGCTGTTGAGGTTGTTCTCAGACAGCGAGACAGAGTATCGCAACAATTCCCGGTTCAGGAAGTTGAGCTGTTTCTCGGTGTCCCGGAACTCTTCGATTTCCGAGTAGTCCATCGCGGTGACGGTCCGGATGGAGCGGTGAAAGTTGGTGATGGCCAGGTCGGCCATGTTCTCGATTTCGGTTTTGAGCTGACGGAGGGCGACCGCAGGGGTGGAAAGCATCGAGGGGTCGAGGTATTTGAGGCGCGGTTGGTCGGACTTTTCCTCTGTCTCGGGGATGATGCGGCAGGCGGTGTTCACCAGAAGGTTGGTCAGCGGCAGGGCCACCAACATGGTGCACACGTTGAAGAAGGTGTGGAACATGGCGAGCTGCATCTGCGGGGCGCTCGGGAACCATCTACTGAACAGGGTGCCGAAGCTCATGTCGCCGCCGGAGAAAATGCGGAGCAGTAGGCCAATAACCATGAAGATGGCGACACCCATTACGTTGAAAGTCAAGTGGATGATGGCAGTGCGCTTGGCGTTCACGCCGCTTGTCATACCCGCGATGAGCGCGACCACACACGAGCCGATGTTCGAGCCCATGGTCAGGTATATGCCTTGGTCGAGGTTCACCAGTCCGGTGACCACCATGGTGATGGCGATGGAGGTCATTACCGATGAAGATTGGATGATGGCGGTGAGCAGGGTGCCGATGATGACCAACAGAATCGGGTTGCTGATGGCGGCCAAAAAGGTCTTCACTTCGGGCAGCGCGGCGAACTCGTCCATGGCCGACGACATCATGCCCAGACCGACGAACAGCATACCGAAGCCAGTGAGGATGCCGCCGGTCTGTTTCCATTTGTCGCGCTTGGCGAACAGCGAGATGAACGCGCCGATGCCCGCGAATGCGGCGAAGATAATGGTGGTGGAGATGCTGTTGCGCCCGAACATACCGAGGGCCACCAATTGGGCTGTCACCGTGGTGCCGATGTTGGAACCGTAGATGATGGTGGCCGCCTGCGTGAGACTCATGATGCCCACGTTCACGAAACCGATCACCATCACGGTGACCGCTCCGCTGCTCTGGATGGCGGCGGTGCCTGCGAGGCCGATGCCCACGCCGACCCACTTGTTGTCGCCTGTTCTTGCGAAAAGTTTCCGGAGCCCGCGGCTGCCCGCCGACTCCAAATTGTTGCTCATCGTCTGGCAGGCTACCAAGAACACGCCGATGCCGGCGGTCAGGGTCAGGATGGAAATAAGTACGCTCGTGAAATCCATGAAAAAATTTTCTCCAACTTAATTTCAGGCCGCAAAGATACACTTTTTTTGGTCTCCTCGTGTTCCGAAAAAAAATGTAACTTTGCCCGTTGCATAAAAGTATATGCAAATTGTACTAACGAAAAGTAAATCAAATAAATAGAATCATTATGACGAAACCCAAGATTGTTATCGGAAACTGGAAAATGAACAAGGACTTCGAGGAAGCCGAAGACCTTATCTCCACCATTGAGGACGAACTGTCTGGCTATCAGCTGCAAACGGAAGTTGTGCTCTGTCCGCCGGCCGTCTATGCCGAGCTGGTCACGGACCATGCAAGTGAGGAGGACAGCCACTTCTACGCTGGATTGCAGAATGTGAGCGAATACGAGAACGGCGCCTACACGGGCGAAATCTCTGCGGAGATGCTCGCCTCCATGGATGTCTCTTTCTGCATCGTGGGCCACTCCGAACGTCGCAAATACTTCGGCGAGACCGACGAGATTGTTCTGAAGAAGATGCACCGTCTGTTGGCCAACGACATCGTCCCCGTGATGTGCTGCGGCGAGACCTTGGAGGAACGCAAGGCCGGCAAGCATTTCGAGATCGTCCAGAAACAGATTGAATCCACCATCTGCACGCTCACGCCCGAGGAACTGGAGCGCACGATGATTGCGTACGAGCCTATCTGGGCCATCGGCACTGGCGAGACCGCCACGCCCGCGCAGGCGCAGGAGATGCTCGCCTTCATCCGCTCCCTCATCGAGAAGAAGTTCGGCACCGAGCTCGCAGTATTCACCTACATCCTCTACGGCGGCAGCTGCAATGCCAAGAATGCCCTCGAACTCTTCAGCCAACCCGATGTCGATGGCGGCCTCATCGGCGGCGCCTCCCTCAAATCCGAGGAATTCATCAAGATCGTCGAGGCAGCCGAAACCGTCATTAAGGATAATTAGACGTAATGAACCGTCTTTCGCTCATATTGTTCACTCTTTGCATGGCGTTCTCCTGCGTCTCTTACGCGCAGGATGACGATCCGTGCAAGCAGACGATGGACAAGAACAGCGAGAAAATCTTCAAGAAGGCGCGGGATTTCCACAAATCCGGCAAGAAGGAGGAGGCATACGAACTTTACGAGGAAATCTTGGCCGACCATCCCGAGTATCTGGAGGTCAACTACTATTATGCCCTCGGATATTATATTCCGTTGAAGGAAAACCAGTTCTATTCCAAGAACAAGGACAAGTCGGACGTGAAGAAGGCTTTGGCTGCGTTCAACCGCATGTTCGAGGTGTGTCCTTACTACCGGCCATATTGCAACCTCTACGCCGCGCAAATCGCCTATTTCAACGAGCTTTACCCCGAGGCGGTGAAGTTCGCCGGAGTGATTGTCGATAATCCTGACCTCTTCCCCGACGAAAAGGATGCCGACAAAATCCGCGAGGCTAAGCAGATTATGCGGAAGGCCCGTTTCTACGACAACATCCTCAACCATCCGGTGCCCTTCGACCCGCATCCCGTGCCCAATATCTCCACCCCTGCGGACGAGTATCTCGGCACGCTTTCGCCCGATGGCCAGTTCTTCTACTTCACCCGTCGCAAGTACGTGGCCGATAATTCCCCGTTCGGTCAGGGCGGGAAGGTGCAGAAGGAGTTCTTCAGTCGCAGCGACAAGAAAGGCGGGCGTTTTGGAGAAGGCGACGCCTTGCCTGAACCGTTCAACAAGGCGGACGGGGAGGGGAGCCCGACCATCAACCTCACCAACGACCTGCTGATTTTCGTGCAGCGGCACACCGTGAAGTTGGCTGGCGGAAACTACCCAAATTACGACCTCTATTACTCGGAGTTCGATGGCTACGAATGGTCCGAGCCGAAACCGCTGCCGGGCAAGATCAACCGCAATGATTCGTGGGAGTCGCAGCCCTCGCTCAGCTCCGACGGGCGCGTGCTTTTCTTTGCCAGCGACCGGCCGGGTGGTTATGGCGGCTCCGACATCTGGTACGCCACACGCAAGAGCGACGGTAGCTGGAACGACCCTATTAACATGGGACCGACCATCAATACTGACCGGAACGAGCGGTCGCCGTTCCTGCATACCGACAGCAAAACCCTCTACTTCTCCTCCAATGGCCACGACGGTCTGGGAGGACAGGACATCTTCTACTCCAAGATGGACGTCAAACGGCAGTGGTCCGAGCCGGTCAACATCGGGTCGCCCATCAACACCGAGAACGACGAGGTCGATTTCTTCGTGAGCTTGGACGGCAAGACCGGCTATTTCTCCTCCAACAACTACGGCGACAAGGACTGGAACATCTACCAGTTCGAGCTCTACGAAGAGGCGCGGCCGCACACGATGGTCATCGTGAAGGGCAAGGTGACGGTAGATGAGGGTGATTTGGAGAACGCCGTGGTCGAAATTCGCGATACCAACGCCAATGTTGTCTCCACGGGCATCGTGAGTGCGAATACGGGCAATTACGCTGTGGCCGCCGAAGTCCCTCACGAAAATCCGCAACCCCTCATTGTGAATGTGAAGAAAGAGGGCTATTCGTTTGACACCCAAATCATCAAACCCGAAGAAATCACGGAGGAAATCATTGAGAAGGATGCCGAGGTAAAAGCGGTGGAACCGGGTAAGGTATGCGACCTGCGCGATATCTACTACGAGACCAACGATTTCAGCCTCACCCAGGAATCCAAGATGCTGTTGGCCCTTTTCATTGAATTCCTGAAGGAGAATCCCACCGTGAAAGTGGAGATTCAGGGACACACGGATAATATCGGTCGCGACGATGACAACCTGTTGCTTTCAGAGAACCGTGCCAAGTCGGTGTATGAATATGTGGTGTCGCAGGGAATACCGGCTAACCGGCTGAGATACAAAGGTTATGGCGAGTCGAACCCGATTGCCTCCAACAATACCGAGGATGGGCGCGCCAAAAACCGCAGAACCGTTTTCCTGATTTATGAAAAATAGAACCATCTACTTCTTGGGCATCGGCGGCATCGGGATGAGCGCGCTGGCGCAATATTTCCTGCAGCGCGGCGACAACGTTTCGGGTTATGACCTGACCCCGTCTGCCGTTACCGATATGCTGCTGCAGAAGGGGGCGCATATCCATTTCGAGGGTGACATCGCGAAGATTCCCGCCGAAGTGGATTTTGTGGTCTATACGCCTGCTGTGCCGAAGGATTTCGTTGAGTACCGATATCTTGTCGATAGGGGAGTGCCGATGTACAAGCGTTCGCAGGTGCTCGGGCACATCACGGACGAGCTGCGGACGTTAGCGGTGGCGGGCACGCACGGCAAGACCACCACCACCTCGATGATCGCCCATCTGCTCTATCCGGAGCAGCCTCTCGCTGCGTTTGTCGGCGGGATTTCCAAGAACTTGGGCGACAATTACGTCTGCAGTCCCAACCCCGACACTGCCGTGGTGGAGGCCGACGAGTTCGACCGCTCTTTTCTGACGTTGCATCCCGAGATTGCCCTCATCACTTCCATGGATGCCGACCATTTGGATATCTATCGCGATGTCGAGGACTTGCGCGGGGCGTTCCGGCAGTTTGCGGCACAGACATCGCGCACTGTGCTCGTGCACGAAGCAGTGGCGCACCACATCACCCAACCCAACAAAAAGATTTACGGCACGGACGATCATTGTGACTATCGTGCTTATAATATGGATTGTCAGCAGGAAGTCACCTGTTTCGACCTGCACACGCCCAATGGGGTAATCACAGGTTTGCAGCTTCCGGCGCATGGCGTATATAATATATGGAATGCCACCGCCGCCATCGCTGCCGTGCTTGAGGCTTTCCCGAATATGCCCGTGGAACGTATCCGGCGGAAAATCAGTACTTTTTCGGGTGTGAAGCGTCGTTTCGACTATATTGTTCGGCGGCCGGACTTTGTCTATATTGACGATTATGCGCACCATCCCAATGAGATGCGCTCGTTCATCACGGCGGTGCGCGAGATTTACCCCGGCAAGGAGATTTGCGGCGTATTCCAGCCGCACCTCTACACCCGCACCCGCGACTTCGCGGACGAATTTGCCTCCGCACTCGATCTGCTCGATCGCGTGATTCTTCTGCCGATCTATCCCGCCCGCGAGAAGCCGATAGAAGGCATTACGTCGGAGTTTCTGCTGTCGAAGGTGACGGCCGCCGACAAACAGGTGTTGCAAAAGACGGAGTTAGTGCCTTATCTGAAGGAACACCGTCCCGAGGTGCTGCTCACCATCGGTGCCGGCGACATCGATAGGTTGGTGCCGGAGTTGGCTGGGGAATTGTAGGAGCTTTCTATAGCATTTCTGTCTCCTGAACAGTGAAAAACGCCAAAACATCTACAATGGCCGTGTCCACGCCAAAAATTTGTTGCCCGAATGATTTCAAAGAGGGGGAGCTGGCGTATCGGAGTGGAAATCTTGGTGCGAAGATAGGATTATTTTTAATTACCAAGAATATCTATACCTTAATCGCCATCACGAAATCCTTGATAAAGCTGTCCTTGCCCTGACTTGCAGGTGTGTAGTATCTGAACAGAAAACGGGAAAAGCCCCGTTCCACCTCCTCGTTCGGGAATCCCAACCGATACGTCCCGAACTCGGGATTATAGCCCTTTATAGTCAAATAACCGCTCTGGTAAAGCAGCGGGACCGGATTGGTGTCGATGGCGTCCAGACTGCCCAACAAATCCGCCGTGGCGTCCTCCTGGGTAAGCCGTTCCAGGTCGTAGTGGTTGCGTTTCATGGTCTCCACCAGGAATGTGGGCGTGCCCGACTGGAACCACTGGTCGCTAAAATCCCGGCTGTCGAGCGCGTT
>JAGCVQ010000091.1 GCA_017962275.1 Bacteroidales bacterium | reverse complement strand
TCTTCGAGTTCACAGCCAAGAACATGCCGAAGTTTAACTCTATCTCCATCTCCGGTTACCACATGCAGGAGGCCGGTGCTACCGACGACATCGAGTTAGCTTACACGTTAGCCGACGGTTTGGAGTACCTTCGTGCCGGTGTGAACGCAGGCATGAGTGTTGATGAATTCGCGCCGCGTCTGTCGTTCTTCTGGGCCGTGGGTATGAACCACTTCATGGAGATCGCGAAGATGCGCGCCGCCCGTATGCTGTGGGCCAAGATCGTGAAGCAGTTCAACCCGCAGAACCCGAAGTCCATGGCGTTGCGTACGCACTGCCAGACCTCTGGCTGGTCGCTCACCGAGCAGGATCCGTTCAACAACGTCTGCCGTACCTGCGTCGAGGCTATGGGCGCTGCGCTGGGACACACCCAGTCGCTGCACACCAACGCATTGGACGAGGCCATCGCCCTGCCGACCGACTTCTCCGCACGTATCGCCCGTAACACGCAGATTTACATTCAGGAAGAGACGCAAGTGTGCCGCTCCATCGACCCGTGGGCCGGCTCCTACTATATCGAAAGCCTCACGCACCAGATTGCGCACCGCGCTTGGGAGCACATCCAGGAGGTGGAATCTCTCGGCGGTATGGCCAAGGCCATCGAGACCGGCATCCCGAAAATGCGTATTGAGGAGGCTTCCGCACGCAAGCAGGCCCGTATCGACTCCGGCAAGGAGTCCATCATCGGTGTCAGCAAGTACAAACTCGACAAGGAGTCCCCGATCGAGACCTTGGAGGTCGATAACACCACGGTCCGCGAGGCACAGATTCGTCGTTTGGCTGAGCTGAGAGCCAACCGTAACGAGGAGGATGTGCAGGCCGCTTTGGAGGCCCTCACCGAGTGCGCGAAGACCGGCAACGGCAACCTGCTCGACCTCTCCATCAAGGCCGCCAGAGTGCGTGCTTCCTTGGGTGAAATCTCCATGGCATTGGAGAAAGTCTATGGACGTTATAAAGCAAAAATCAACTTAATTTCAGGCGTGTACAGTAAAGAACAACAAGATAACGCCGCCTTCAAACGGGCGTGCGAGAGATGCAACGAATTTGCCAAGAAGGAGGGCCGTCGCCCGCGTATCATGATTGCCAAGATGGGTCAGGACGGTCACGACCGTGGTGCCAAGGTGGTCGCCACCGGCTATGCCGACATCGGTTTCGACGTCGATATGGGACCGCTCTTCCAGACTCCTGAAGAGGCTGCAAAGCAGGCTGTTGAGAACGATGTGCACTTCCTCGGTGTCTCCTCATTAGCCGCAGGTCACAAGACCTTGGTGCCGCAGGTGATCGAAGAGCTCAAGAAGTTGGGTCGCGAGGACATCATCATCACCGTGGGTGGTGTGATTCCGCCGCAGGACTACCAGTTCCTGTACGACTGCGGTGTCGCCGCCATCTTTGGTCCTGGCACACGTATTGCGGATTCTGCAAATGCGATGCTGGACATTATTATGAGTGAGTAGTTAGTAGTTAGAAGTTAGTAGTTGGGAGCGGGGATATGTACCTGCTCCCATTTTTTTGTGCCTATTTCTGGGTGTCGCTCGTATCTGCGCGTAGAATGGGTCCCGGCCACAATCTCAGCCGCTTTCCCCATCGATGCAATGGTTTCATCAGGTCAAGAAAGCGGGATGAGTAGAGGATACCATACAGATGAATCGTGCTACCCATAGTGTTGCCATAGTAATGCCATAGTGATGCCATACTGATGCCATACTCTTAAGTATGGCTACACTATGGCTACAGTATGGCAACAGTATGGCATCTCCTTGGGAACGGCTTGGATAGGGCGATGGAGCGTAGGGAAAATTTTGTATCTTTGCGGCCGCAAACAATTCTAAAACAGATAGCGATGGCAAGAATCAACCAAGTTGGCCCCGGTCAGATGACATCCGGCACTGTCGGAGGCCTCACCTACGTGAAATGCAAAAACGGCACCACTTATGTCCGTTCCACCCCCACGATGCCGGCAAAGGTTTACAAGTCGCCGGCCGCCAAGAAGCGTCAGGCCCTCTTCAAGATGATCCAGACGCATCTGCGGTATCATCTCCCCACTCTCCGGCAGACCTTCGTCCATGAGGGTTCCGGGAGTCCGAGCAACGGCTACTTCAAGAGGAACAACAAGGCTTTGCGTGAAGCTCTCGACACCTTGGCCGAGCGCATGGTGGCAGGCGAGGTGGTGACCGTCACCGAGATAGAGGCCGCCATCTGCGCCTACGCGGCCGAGAATCCCGACAAGATCTGCATCGCCTCCCTGGACGGCTTCGAAGAGGTGTTCCTCGCCGGCGAATGGCCCGACGTCATCAACCTTCATGCCAACAGCGGCAGACGCGTCGTGACCATCGCTGTGTCGGACAATGGTTGACATCCACACCTGTTGAAAATATTTTTCAGCGATTCCATCATTTGAATATAAAAAATGTACATTTGCAAACTTGAAAAAAACGAATAAATGAAAAAGAAAAAGAATCAAGAAAACAGAGTGTCAATGGTTTGCGAACCAGTTGCAGGTTATAATTGCTCACCTGCGAGGTCTCAAAAGCCCATCCTGTCTCCAAATGCCGATATGGACGAACTTATGAGCGTGGAGGAGTATTTTGGATTATTAAGAACCATGGTGAACGAATATTATGATAACCTACAAAGTGCTGATTAGGAAGTCTGCATTGTCAGACTTGGATAATCTCTTGGATTTTCTGAAAACAGTCATGTCTCGGGAAGGAGCGAACCGCTATGTTAATATAATGGTCTCAGAAGTCCAGTCATTGTCTATATTGGCGGGACTTTATCAGCCGAGTCGTTCTGTCGTTTTGCGACGCATTCATCCGAAAGCCCGCAGAATGCTGTCCCATAACCGCAAATGGAATTATGTGTTCCATATACAGGATGATTTGGTGGTCGTGGACAGGATTCTACCGTCGAAACTGATAACGAAATAGGGAAGGGATTTTTCGTACAAATACAAGTAGTACGCGGAGATTAAGGTCGGAACGTCACCGGTACCTGGTAATAGCATTGCACCGGTTTCCCCATATTCTTTCCGGGCTTCCATTTCGGCATAGACATGACGGCACGACATGCCTCCTTATCGCATTCGGGAAAAAGCGGGACTTTCACCTTGGCATTGGTCACACTCCCGTCTTTCTCCACTACGAACTCGATCAAGACCGTGCCGGTGATGCCATTATCCTTCGCCACCTGAGGATATTGAATCTCCCTTACCAAAAAGGCTTGCAAGGCATCCATTCCTCCGGGGAATTCAGGCATCTCCTCCACGAACATCAACGGAGAATCCTCGTAATAAACATCGTCTTCGACATCACCTACCACTATCCCCTCGGTAGTCTCCCAATCATCTGGATCAGCTAGCTGTGAAGGTATTTGTGTGCAGCGGTTTGGGGTGGACGAATTTTCCGGGATGTCTGGTATTTCCCCCACCTCTTCCACGATACCGTCCACCTCATACGGGTCGGATTGCCCAGGTGGCGGCGGAACTTCCTGTCCGTCTGCTGTTTCCGGAACTTGCTGAGAGGCAGCTTCCACAGCAGGCTCAGGCTCGTTGCTGGCAGCTGGTGCGGGTGTTTTCGGACTGTGGCACGCCCCCATCATCATAGAGGAGACGGCGATGCCCGCCACCGCGACGGCCTTGCCTAAAGCACGGCGTTTGGAGAGCTCCCGTTCCAAGTAGCGCACTTCGGCCTCGCAGTAGGGACACGTGCCACGACAGTCGCCTTCGTGGGTGCATTCGCGCTCCACCAACGGGATGTCGTTCTCTTGCGCGACTTTCCGCCGCACGTCCTTCAGGATTTCACAGGTTCGTTTGCCTCGTTTCATTATAGCCTGATTTAATGGTGCAAAAATATTCTTTTTATACATATGATGCAAAAATTCCGAAAGGTTGCAGTTTGTTGAAAAAAATATCTCCGCGTATCACGCGTATCTTCACGTATCATTAAATTGTGTATTTTTGTAGCCTTGAATAATGTAACATAAATCAATTATGAACAAGAACATTTTGATGCTCGGCGCGGTGATTTGCGCCATCGTACTGCTGGTCTCTTGCGGCGGCAACGAAAAGAAAAACGAACAGATTGTGAACCAAACAGAAAAAGCTATGGACTTTTTAGAACTGACCAAGCAGCGTTATTCCGAACGCTATTTCGACTCCACACGCGTGGTGGAGCAGGACAAACTGGACCGCATCCTGGAGGCTGGTCGGCAGGCTCCCACCGCCGCCAACAAGCAGCCCCAACGCCTGTATGTCCTCAAGAGCAAAGAGGCCCTGCAGAAGGCCGCAGCGGCTTCCTTCTCCCCGCTTTACGGTGCCCCTGTAGTGATTCTGGTCTGCTATGACCTCGACAGCGTCTGGAAGAACTCAAGGGAGACTCTGCTGCCCGACTACAACAGCGGCGAGCAGGACTGCGCCATCGTGGCCACACAGATGATGTACGCTGCCGAAGAGCAGGGTGTCCACACCATCTGGATCCGCGGTTTCGACGCCCGCAACGTGAAGGAAGCCTTCAACCTTCCCGACAATATGATTCCGGCTATGATGCTGCCGCTCGGTTACCCCTCCGATAAGTCAGAGCCCTCCCCGAAGCATTTCGAGCGCAACCCGATGGAGAAGATGGTGACGGAGCTATAGTTGGTTAGTAGTTAGTAGTTAGTAGTTAGCAGTTGGCAGTTAGCAATTGGCGCTCTATGGTAGAACGCAAGAGCGCCCTTATTTTATAATTATTCTTTGAGCAGCCCCGATAGGGACAAGAGCTCGGTAGCCCAGGGTAAGGCCGCAGGCCGCAGCCCTGGGGTCAATGGTCAAATAAATAACCAACAATAATGGACAGAAGAGATTTCCTGAAAAAGACGGCGATGGTGGCGGCAGGGACCGCGATTGCCGCTCCCGTGTCGGCCATGATCTCACACGCAGAGTCGGCGGGGATATTGGAGAATGAAACGAACCCACAACCAGCTGTTGTGAAAACGGGCAAACCGAAAGTGCTGCTGGTAAATGGCAGCCCGCGGCCCGACGGCAACACCTTCTGCGCGTTGAGCGAGATTGAGACACAGCTGCAGAAATTAGGCGTGGAAACAGAACTCCTCCAGATAGGGCAGAAACCCGTGCGCATGTGCATCAACTGCGGCGCCTGCCACCAGAGCGGCAATCCCGGCTGCGTATTCGACGATGACCTCTGCAACACGATTGTGAAGAAGATGGTCGAGTCGGATGCGCTTGTTGTAGGCACCCCGGTCTATTACGGCCAGCCCAACGGCGGCATTCTGTCGCTGATGCAGCGGGTGTTCTTCTCATCGAGTGCGTATCTGCAGAACAAACCAGCAGCGGCCGTAGCCGTTTGTCGGCGCGGCGGCGCGACAGCCACGTTGCAGACCATGAACATGATGTTCGAGATGACGAGCATGCCTGTCATAGGCTCCCAGTATTGGAACATCGTCTATGGTCGCGACAAAGGCGAGGCCAAGCTCGACAAGGAGGGGATGCAGACCATGCGCACGCTGGCCAGTAACATGGCGTGGCTTCTCGAAAAGATTCATGCCGCAGGCAGCTCCGCGCCTGTCCGCGAGAAGCAGCGGGAGGTGACGAACTTTATCCGGTAAAACTTTTTTATCTCTGCGTATCACGCGTATCTGCACGTATCATGAAAATAGTGTGGTTCTCGCTATAATCTCAAAATCTCTATCGGATACTTGTCCTTGTGCTGCCAGACAACTTGGCCGCGGTGGTTGATGAAACCCCACTTCCGTCCCTTGGCTGCGGGAACCGGTTCGGACTTGAGATCAAAGTATGGAACTCCGATTTGGCTAAAGTTCGGCCGGCAGATGACGTTCCCTGCGGTGTCCATCAGTCCATAACGCACGTGATTGCCGTCTCCCGTCCAAAAATAGTGCACGGTCCCATCATACACTGAATCCGTCTGCGCGTTCAGGTGTATGCATAAACTGCAGATTGCCAATGGTATGAGTAGTCGCAATGTTCGAAAGTTCATCATAATGATTTTGTATTTCGGTTGCAAAAGTAGTCATTATTTATATATATGATGCAAAAATTCCGAATGGTTGCAGTTTGTTGAAAAATAATCTCCGCGGATCACGCGTATCTACACGTATAAAAAGCGTGAAGAACAGTTCCACTGAATAATATACGTGAAGATTCGCGCGATACGTGGAGATAATTTAGTATCTTTGCAGAAAAATTTGAAGCAATGAATACTATCTTAAAATGCATTATCGTTTTGGTAATAAGCGCGTTTTGCTTCGTTGCTAATGCGCAAAATGTGAAAGGCGACTCTGTTCGTGTCATCGAAGAATTTCCTGATGATGGAGGA
>JAGCVQ010000090.1 GCA_017962275.1 Bacteroidales bacterium | reverse complement strand
TCCGTTGCCAGACACTTTTTCTCCGCCGCCCTTCTTTTTCCCCTGCACCTCTCTGGCGCGGCACCGTCATTCCGTGAGACGCGAAAGCGTCGAGCGGAACCTCCGCCCGCTGACAATATACTCGTAAGCCAATGACTATATTGTCGTAAGCCAATGACTATATAGTCGTGGGCCGATGACTATATAGTCATTTTTTTTAGGGGGGCAGGACGCAGGAAGTGTTTTCATGTCCGTTAGACCCAAATGGAGAGGGATGGCATCGACCTCCTCTAACAGCTTCTCACATTGCAGTCGGGGGACTCCTCCTCCATTTGGGGGAGGCCGGGTGGGGGTAAAGGTAAAAGACATAATCTTGCCGAGGTCGAAAAAGAAGCACTTACGAGAGTCCTACCACCTCTGCCCTGCAAGGTTTGGTAACGCCACTTCTAAACCAAGTGCCGAATGATTAATTAATAAACATGCTAAACTTGAACCAGATTTAACGGGACAGCAGTGGGTGGCGCCATAAAACTGACTCGGACAATGGAAGAACGTGAGCACACGCTCAAAGAACTTGTAAAACTGGAGAACGTGCGCCAATACTTTGTCGCCAACAATGTCATAGACGACGACAGTTTTACGGATTTTATAAAGGAAAAGGGATAAGAAAATGAAAACCGCAGCAGAACAGATTGCGTTCTTGGAAGAACATTCTTCGCCAGAACCTTCAAAATGGTTTGAAAAGGCAGAATGGCGAAAAGCGAACCGCGACTGGCTACGTTATTCGCGGAAAATCGCCATCGTTGTGGCTATGTCTTTGGAGGATTTGAACATGTCACAAAAGCACTTGGCAGAACTTGTCGGCTGTTCCCCTCAATATGTTTCCCGATTGCTGAAGGGTGAAGAGAATCTCACATTGGAAACTTTGTGCAAACTGGAGCGTGCTTTGAATGTCCCCATTATGCAAAAGGTTTTTGCTTAATGCCTAACGTCTCCATCCGCTGCCTCCGCGACTAACCAATTAAGAATTATAATTTAGAATGAAGGCGTGGCCGTGGGGCTGCGCCCATCTTTTGCGATGCCGAATTAAAAAACAAATGATTATTGTATCTCAAGCCAACAACCAATAGCTAATACGCCAACGTCCACACATACTGCTTCTCCCGATTCACCGTGGTTTCCAACGAAAAAGGCTGTTCGGGGTTTGGAATTAGCACCTCGTGCAGATTATCCACCAACCCCGTGCCGCGCAGTTTCAGCACGGCCTCTTTGCGGGTCCAAAGGCGGGTGAAGGCCTCGGCAGGATCGGCAGCGGCACGGACTTCCGCCTGCTCCTCGGGGTTCATGGTGCGCTTCAGAAGCGGTTCCTCGGCGTGACGGAAACTCTCCACATCCACGCCCACCGGATGGTCGCTCAGCGCCACCGCAATCGCGTTCTTACAATGACTGATACTGAAATCGACCCCTTCGATGCGCTCGCCCGATGCATTCTGCATAAACGGCTTCTCATGCTCGTTGTAAACGAAATTGCCGTTCCACTCTTTCAACCGCTGCTGCAAGGGCGACCAACGCTCGTCAGTTTCAGCAAGCGCCTCTTGCACAAGCTGTTGCAGCATTACGTAGGACTTCAAGCAGGTGAACCGCCCGAAGGTGAACTTAAAACGCAACGCCACCTCGCGCCGCTGTACACTCACCATCGGAAGGAGTCTTTCTACCTCAGCATCAGTGCATTGCGACATGTCGTCGAACAGCAGCAAACTCGTAAAATCCAAAGAATCCGTCCCAATCATTTACGCAAATGTTTTTCGTGGCAAAAGTAACAAATCTTCCGATTAACCAACCCCATAACCCTTTAACCATGTAACCACGTAACCATGTAACCCTCTAACCATGTAACCCTCTAACCATGTAACCATTTTTACTACCTTTGCCGCGTCTTAAACCAATATTGTTTATGCTCAAAACCTTTCGATTATCATACATAGTAAAATGCTGTCTGACAACGGTTTTCCTGTCGTTGGGCGCCATGCTTTTCGGACAGAACATCACCGTGAGCGGACACCTTTACGAACGCGGGAGTCTCGAATCGCTGCCCGGCGGGTTGATTTACGAGCCCGTCTCGCAAAAGGCCACCACGACGAACACCTACGGCTTCTACACCCTCACCCTACCCTATCGTGACGGCATGTTCGTGGTTTTCAACTGCTTCGGATTTGTCAACGACACGTTGTGGGTCAAGGGACCGCAGGATGTCGAATATGATGCGCGGCTGTCGAAAATCACGACGTTGGAAACGGTGACCATCACGGGGGAAAAGACGAACACCGAGCAGGTGCAGATGAGTTCCATCAAACTGTCAACCAAGGAGATACAACAAGTACCGATGCTCTTCGGCGAGAAAGATGTCTTCAAGACCCTGTTGCTGCTGCCCGGGGTGCAGTCGGCTTCGGAAGGCACCTCCGGCATCTACGTGCGCGGCGGCGGCCCCGACCAGAACCTCATCATCCTCGATGAGGCCACCATCTACAACGCCAGCCACCTTTTGGGCTTCTTCTCCATCTTCAACGGCGACGCTATCAAGTCTGTGGAATTGATAAAAGGCGGATTTCCAGCGCGTTACGGCGGGCGCCTCTCTTCCGTCATCGACATCAACATGAAAGACGGCAACAAGGACAGCTACCACGTGGAGGGCGGCGTCGGGATCATCTCCTCCAACGTGATGGTGGAGGGACCCATCATCAAAGACAAGGCCTCCTTCATGATTTCCGGGCGCACCACCTACCTTGACCTGCTCATGTTGCCCCTTATGAAAATCATGAACAACGGAACCTCGACGGGCTATTACTTCTTCGATTTGAACGGCAAACTGAACTTCGAGCTCAGCAAAAAAGACAAACTGTACCTCAGCGCCTACTTCGGTCGCGACAAATTCCACGTGGCTCAAAACGACAGCTACATGGGAACCACCGACCGCTACCGGATGGGGCTTTTCTGGCAGAACGCCACCGCCACGGCCCGCTGGAACCATCTGTTTACCAACAAGATATTCTCCAATTTATCGTTCGTCTTCAGCGATTACACGATGAATACGTATATGAAGTACAAATATTATTACGCTCCGAACGATCCCGACAATGAGACGTACAGCTCCGACTTCAACTCCGGCATCCGCGACTACACGCTCAAATACGACATCGCTTACCACCCCAACGCCACGCATCACCTTCTCGCGGGCGCGGCAGTCACCTACCACGAGGCACGTCCCAACGCCATGACGATGAAAGCCGATTCCCTCACGCTGAAACAAATCGACAAAGAACGCGGACTGGAATACGCTGTCTATGTGGAAGATGAAATCAACATCCGCAACAAATTCCGCATCAATCCGGGCGTGCGTTTGGTAGCCTTCTCCGTGCCGCACAAGACCTGGTTCTCCCCCGAGCCGCGACTGGCCATGAGCTACAACTTCCTGTCGAACTTGGCCCTGAAGGCCTCCTACGCGATGATGAGTCAGAATATGATTCTGTTGAGTACCAGCACGATAGGACTTCCTACGGACTTGTGGGTGCCTGTCACGGACAAAGTTCGTCCGCAACGCTCGCAGCAGGTCGCCCTCGGTCTGCATTACGACCTGAAAAACCCGCAGCTCTCCTTCTCCGTGGAGGGATATTACAAGTGGATGAACAATATTTTAGCTTACAAAGAGGGCACTTCCTACTTCACCACGCTGGTCGAACAGATTTTGGAAGAAAATTTTGAAGGGGAGGCCCAAAGTCGGTGGGCAGAAAACGTGACCTCCGGCAAAGGTTGGTCCTACGGTGTGGAATTCCTTGTGCGCAAGGAAGTTGGAAAGTTCACGGGCTGGGTCGGCTACACATTGTCGTGGACCAAGCAGCAGTTCGACGAGCTGAACTTCGGCGAGCCCTTCTTCGCCCGCTACGACCGCCGCCACGACGTCTCCATCGTGTTGATGTACAGTCCGACCAAGAAGATAAATCTCTCATTATCATGGGTTTTCGCAACCGGCAATGCCGTCACGCTGCCCACCTCGGTTTACACATCCGAAACCCTTGATGACTATCTGGACAATACGCTTCCAGATAATGGAAACCCGATAACCTACTACGGTTATGTGGAGAATTACGGCAAGAAGAACGATTTCCGCATGAAGCCGTTCCACCATTTGGACATCGGGGTGCAGTTCATCAAGCCGCACACCAAAAACAACGGGCAGAGCATCTTCGAAATCAGCATTTACAATGTCTATAACCACCACAACCCGTTCTTCTATTACACCGACCAGGTTTACGGCAAATATAAGCTCCAGCAAATCAGTATTTTCCCGATTATCCCCACGTTTACGTATCACTTTAAGTTTTAAGGCAAGAGGCTCTATTAATAGTTCAAAGTTCAAAGTTCAAAGTTCAAGGTTCAAAGTTCAAGGTTTCAAATGCATAACATCATAATCAGTAGTACAGGCAATAGAATCATACAGACAATAATGTTAACAATGAATAGAATCAAGACATATCGAATTATCGTGGGGGCGTTTTTATCCACGCTTTTCACGCTTTTCCTTTCCAGCTGCATCGACGAGGTGCAGATTGACCGGGACTTTGACGAGACGCAGAAGTTGGTGCTTTACAGTCGGTTGTGCCCGCAGTTGGACACCACCTATATCTTACTGTCCAACACCACGTTGCTCTACACCAGCACGCCTCAGGATGTCCTGTCCCCTGAAAACGGGGTGGTGGAGCTTTCCGCCGACGGCGACCATTGGGTGCGGGCGACGTACTTACCGGAAAAGGAACACTTTTTCCTCACGCAGCAGGTGTTTCCGGTGAAAGAGGGCGGCACCTACTACATCCGGGCCTCCTACCCCGGATACGAAGATGTATCTTCTTCGTGTACAGTGCCTTACTCGCATGATGTAGGTTTCCGTTTCGACACCGTGTCGGCCTTCGGCGACATGCATTTGGGCGAGATTTACAACTGGCCGCACCGGGATGTCTATGCCGAGTGGCGTGACGTGGCGGGCGAGGAGAACTATTACGCACTGATGGAAAAGGTGCTGTTCACCCACCATGATTTCGGCGACGGCGACGGCCCCGTGGTTGTTTCCTATTACTGGGATTTTTACACCGTTTGGATGTACCGGAACAACCAGGACTACCGCTATGTCTCCGACGAAGGCTATGACGGGGCGCTCATGCGGTTCATGGTGGATGAAAACCTTCCTGAAGAAGGAAATGACGATTGGGAGGATGAGGAGGATCAGCATGAGGAATACTACTTCCTGTTCCTCGACCGCAACTGTTATCTGTACGAGAAGACGCTGAACGACAACGACTTCGACATGAATTTCCTGATGTTGGAGCCGGCGCACACCTTCACCAACATCAAGGGAGGCTTCGGGCTGTTCGGCGCGTTCAGCATGGTGAAGGTGCAGTGAATTTTGTTGTTTGATTACAGAGTATATTGTCATACGCCGATGCCTATATAGGCGTTGGCACTTGCGTATATAGGCATTTTTTCATATCCGCTGCTGCACGAAAACTACCGTTTAATGAACTTCTTCGTGGCTCCCGTGTCGCTGATGCGTACGAAGTAGATGCCGGCGGCCAGCCTGCTAAGGTCAATGCGAGCGCGGTTGTCGGTCAGCGGGACAGCTTGGATTTGTTGGCCGAAAGCATTGAAAACCAAGGCTTCTTTCACTTCAACAGGGCCATTGACGCTCAGCTCTATGTATTGGTCGGCGGGGTTCGGCCTCAAACTGATGCTATGGGCTAAAACGGGATTAGCAACCCCAACACTGTCATCATCACTGCTTTGAGTGGAAAAACCGACTGGTTCTGTCCAATCACTGAGCGTGTCAATGCAATTTGCCTGTACACGCACTCGATATTCGGTTTCTGCCATCAAGCCGGAAATATGGTAGTGAGGACTGGTCAGAGAAATACTTTCACTCCAGGAAGTGGCAGAGGCTTCCCTATACTGCAAGTTCCAGTCGGTCTCCACGTAACCGGCTGTCCAACTGATATCTGCACCGTTCTGGCTGACAGAATCAACCGTGACGTACAAAGGCTTTTCACAAACAGAAGATATAAAACCGTCACAATTCGGGATGAAATCCAGTAAGGTGTCGGAACTTATGGTGGACATGTCTTCCTTGAAATACAGAGTGTCTCCCGTGGGTGCCAATATGGTTAGCGTGATTTCGCTGTCATAACTTCCAGAATGCCAAGTCATTGTCGTATTTATCAAGTCGCATAGCATTACAGCGACGGTATCAATAATCATGGTAGAAACACTTGTCGCATGCGTGGTGTTCATCACATTGGCTACTTGTACCCCGTTTTGCTGTATATTGACGTACGCATTATTCCAACCATCCCCATAACTGTCAACACAAACAAAACGGTATTCGCATTGATGGGAGGGTGAACATAAGGGGGTGGTGAACGACGCATGATTCGCCCCCCAGTCGCTTAGGTCTCCACCACCGCAGTTTGAACGCACATAGACATCATATCCAGTGTTCGCATACAGACCGTTCAGGGTGAAAGGATTCTGTGTGACCTGTATCGTAGTGCCTGTACCCAGGGTAAAGCCTGAAGGTCCGTATTCCAATATCCATTCGGTGGCCGAACCTCTTTCTGTCCAAGCAATTACAGCTGAGTCTTTATAAATGTCCGTGACAACAACATGGTTTGGATAGGGGCAACTCGGAATCAGCGTTATACCAAGATCATCAATATGGAGATTTCCAATAACGCTATTGCAGTTTTTGAATGCAATGTATTTGCCAGTGCCCAAATAGGAATCAAGACTGACAGCCTTATGTTCGAAGGTATTTATCGTTGTGCAGAAAACTGTGTCCACCGAAACGAAACCATTGAAATCATACGCGTCTGTCATCACCCCTACAATCATGGCATTCGAGATTTTTGAAACTCTCAAATAGAAAGAAACTTCCAAGTTTTTCACGTCAATTTCTGATTCAGGCAGAACCGCCATGTTATAGGTGCTTGGGTTAGATAAGAATTCCAAAGAATGACCATAGGTTTCACCGTTGTTAATGTTGTCAGCATACGGAAAAATAGTGTTATAGCAATCATATTTGGTCCAACACCCCGGAATGGAGGTGCCGCTACATGAATTGAAGTCCTCGAAGAATGGAACGGAAAGCTTGGCGCATTCGGTAGTGAAATCGGTCATAGCCCATTCGCTTACTTGTCCGGGAGCGCACACGGCACGCATTCTTACCTTATAGTGGGTGTGGGGAGTCAGTTGGTTAAGGGGGAACACATCGCCTGTAAGATTGGCAACGGATGTCCATACTGAATCGCCAAACAGGGCATATTCCAATTCCCATACGCTTTCGTCATGACCGGGAGCCCATCTCACATCGGCAGTGGTTTGAGTGATATGGTCAATAAAGATGTTCGGCACGATGCAGGTTACCGTAGTGTCGCAAAAGCCTCCAAAAATTACATTGTTACGAACACTTGCTGATGTACCAGGGGATGATGGAATCGTGTTGATGTCGAAAGGGGTGTTATTATTGTAAATATAACGTGTGCAATTTGAGTAAGCAGTGTGAACAATAGAACGGTTGATCGAAAAAGAGGCGATAACATTGCTACTATCAACAAAGATTAACACAAGATTATCGGTACCATTATAAGCGAATGGTGCGGAGAAATGAAAGGTGTTCCACCCTTCTACCAAGTCTTGGTCAGCATCAAATACCAGTTGTGCACTATCGGCAGGCAACCAAGTGGACACCGTGGTCGCTGTAGTGTGCATCAGATAAATTTTATAACGTCTGGGGCGAGACGCTTTGGGCATCTCAAGGGACAGGGAATAGATATTGCCTGCACTCCCTATTTCCGCCGCTGTGAATATTTGCTGCGAATATCCATACTGATATAAACTGTGTGAGGGAAGAAAATCACTCGTAGAGGTGCCATTGCCCACGGCGTTTTCACCGCCCGCCAAACATCCTGTCGTAAAAGATATTGTACTCCATTCGCTCACGGTATTGTCATTGTAATTGGCTTGGAGACGTACCACATAATAGGTGAGCGGCTCAAGTGAGCTGAGCATATAGGATGCGTCCGTGATATTCGATACGAAAATGCCATTGTTTTGACCCACTTCGGCGTATTCCAAGGAATAGGAACCGACAGTGCCCGTAGAATCATAATCCCATGACACCAAAGCAGAAGCGCCGGCAACCTGGGTGACTTGCAGATTTTGCGCAACCGCACCGAAAACCGTAAAGACTACTGCCAACAGGAAAAGAGAAATATGTTTCATAAAGATAATTTTGTTGATGATTATTCATTGCGAAGACAACGGACGGAAAACCCGAAGAACTTAAAATCAGAATATATGTTCGCTACATGGGCAAGTGAGTAGATAAAACTCAGATCGTATGCATCATTGCCGTCATCCGTGGAACTCCAAAAAAAGGCATGTGTACCGAGACCACTTACATGAGTTCTATCAGCTGGAAGTGCTGTGAAACCTGTTGCGTTATTGTCAGCCGGTGTATTGCCCACTGCACAACTTTCATTGCTGTTCATCCAATACGTAGTGGAGGCCAAAGCCTTGGCTATATTATTGCTGTTATTACTGCACACATACGAAGTTTGTCCGCTCACATAGTTGATCAGCTGTGTCCATTCCGAATGACTTGGGACATGCCAGCCATTGGGACAAATGCCTTGCACACCACTCGGATTGCTATTGCTGGAGGCTGAACCGGCCATTACCGCAGGCCAGTTATAAAGATAGCCGTATGTGGACACATTGCTTTCACTACCATTTGGGTAAAAGCGATAAGCTGTTGTTGAATCTGTACTCGTGCTGCTGCCCAAAGGAATACTGCCACCATTGGCATAATGCGTAGTGCGTAGATTCTCCCGCATCCAACACTGATCGCCAATCTGTACAGTACTGTATGTATTGCCATCGTAGTCCGAAATTGTTGCTGTACCAGGGCAAGGCAGGCTGTCCATGTTGGAAACAAAATCCACCTCGTTGCCATACGCTGTACCCGAGTTGTTGGTTGCATACGCCCGAACATAGTATTGTGTATATGGCTGCAGACCATTGATAAGGCTGGTGAAACTGCCCGATCCACTACTGTCAACGGTGTGGTTGTCATTTAAGGTAGGGTTAGGGGAGGTGCTCCAACACACTCCGCGAGCGGTCACAGAAGATAAGCCCTCAAAACTCACATTACCACCACAAGTGACTGATGTGAAGGAGATTCTGTTGATTCCATTTGTGGTGATTACCGGAGTTTCGACACGTGTGGTAAACAGACGTTGTAAACCATATACCGTGCCGGCACTATTGGTGGCGTAGGCTCGCACATAGTAATGCGTGTTGGGCTGCAATCCCGTGATAAGACTGGTAAAACTGCCCACACCGCTGCTGTCAACGGTCAGACTGTCACTTATTGTAGGATTTGGAGAGGTACTCCAGCAAACGCCACGGGCAGTTACGGGAGAAACGCCTTCAACACTTACATTACCGCCGCAGGTGGCCGTCGTGCAGGTGACACCGCTCACCGAGGCGGTCGTTACCGTTGGTGTGGCAAGGGATGTGGTGAATTGACGTTGTGTGCCATATACCGTTCCGGCGCTGTTAGTGGCGTAGGCCCGCACATAGTAATGGGTGTTGGGCTGCAATCCCGTGATAAGACTGGTGAAACTGCCCAATCCGCTGCTGTCAACCGTCAGACTGTCACTTATTGTAGGATTCGAAGAGGTACTCCAGCAAACGCCACGCGCAGTTACGGGAGAAATGCCTTCAAAAGTTACATTACCGCCACAGGTGGCCGACTTACAGGTGAGATCGCTCACCGAGGCAGTCGTTACCGTTGGTGTGGCAGGGGATGTGGTGAACTGACGTTGTGTGCCATATACCGTGCCGGTGCTGTTGGTGGCGTAGGCCCGCACATAGTAATGGGTGTTGGGCTGCAAACCCGTGATAAGACTGGTGTAATTGCCCAAACCGCTACTGTCAACGGTCAGACTGTCGTTTATCGTGGGATTTGTCAAGGTACTCCAGCATACCCCTCTGGCCGTCACAGGTGTCATGCCCTCGTCTGTCACATTACCGCCACAGATGGCCGTCGTGCAGGTGACATTGCTCACAGAGGCGGTCGTTACAGTTGGTGTTGGAACCAGTGTGGTGAACTGACGTTGTGTACCATATACCGTACCATTACTGTTGGTGGCGTAGGCCCGCACATAGTAATGGGTGTTGGGCTGCAATCCCGTGATAAGACTGGTGAAACTACCCAAACCAAGGCTGTCAACGGTCAGACTGTCGTTAATCGAGGGATTTGTCGAAGTACTCCAGCATACCCCTCTGGCCGTCACAGATGTCATGCCCTCGTCCGTCACATTTCCGCCACAGGTGGCCGTCGTATAAGATATGTCACTGACCACATTGGTGCTTACCTCTGGCATGGGAATCAAAGTATTGAAATATCGCTGCATACCATAAACGGTATCGTCACTGTTAATGGCGTATGCACGGACGTAGTAACGGGTATCCGGTTGTAAACCGGCAATGTGGCTGGTGAAACTGCCCAAGCCGCTCCCGTCAACGGTATGACTGCTGACAAGTGTGGGATTAGGAGAAATGCTCCAGCAAACACCCCTTTCAGTTACCGGGGTACAGCCCTCGTATGTCACTTCCCCGCCACAGGTGACCGAAGTGAATGAGATGTCGCTTAAGGCTGCCGTTGTCACCGTGGAAAGGACATTAGGCGTGACAAAAACTTGTTGTTCGCCATATATTGTATCCGTTCCGTAGTAGATAGCGTATGCCCGTGCGTGATAGAGGGTGTTGGGTTGTAAGCCCGTAATACTACTGGTGAAACTGCCAATGCCGCCGCCATCCACATTATGGCTGTCTGCAAGGGTGGGGTCAGGTAATGTGCTCCAGCAAAACCCACGGGCATCGACGGCGAAGGGGTTTCCCGCCGTCACGTCACCAATACCAGTAGCTGAAGTGCACGAGATGTCACTGAAAGATATGGTGCTGACCGCTATAAATGACTCGGAGGTGGTGAAAGTAAGCTGCTCGCCGTAGGCAATACCGGCAACGTTAATAGCGTAGGCCCGCACATAATAGGTGGTGTTAGGGTCCAAATTACCCATACTGCAGGTGAACGGATTCAACCCACTGCCATCAAAAAGGTGACTGTCGTTAAGTGTGGGATTCGGAGAAGTACTCCAACAGATGCCGCGTCCTGTTATCGGGGAACCTCCCGTGGAATTGATCTGGCCACCGCAAATTGCTGAATATTCGGTGATGTCCGAAACGGAAAGGGTGGATATGCTTGGCAAAAACACGGGATCTCCCGCATTGCGAATACAACGGACTGACATACCGTTACTTTTGTTGCCGAAATTGTTCCTATCCACAAAACTGTTGCCGTAATTCAAACTGTAATAATAGGCAAAGTCGTCATTGTATGCCGTGGCCGTCCAAAAATTGGCACTTTCACCATAATCATCGGGGATATCGAAGGCGTAGCCCGCGGGGAAAGCGGAAAAGGCAGTGGTATTATTGGAAGAAACTTCGTAACCAACAGCACAACTGTTATCAGATATGCTCCAACCCGTATCAACCGCCATGGACTTGGCAATATTGCTTGTGTTATCGCCACATACATACTCACTCCTGAAACTAAGATAATCTAACAATTGCGCCCACTCGGCATCAGTAGGCAAATGCCAGCCGTAAGGACAAATGCCTTGAACATGGTCTGTTGACGGGGTGCCGGAAATTACACTTTTCATCGCGGCTGCCCAATTATACAAGTATCCTGAGAGAGAGTCCCTTACACTATCCCCCGGCAAATAATAATAAGCCGTCGATATACTCGTCCCATCTCCCAAGGGTATCGCTTCACCATCTGTGTAACGAACAGCACGCAAATTCTCTTTCAACCAGCACTGACTGCCAAGGGTAACAGTATGGTATTCGTTTCCATCAACGTCTGTTACGGTTGTGACATTCTGGCAAGGATTGGCAAGATAGGGGTCATCTTCAACAGAAACGGGATTGTTTCTACCACGAAAAGCAATTTCCCATTCGGTCATCCAGCCGTTGTAACCAATCCAACCATCGATGATTTCAATGGACCATGTACCATTTATCGGACAACCGACAAGTTGGGAGAAGGACTGGTCAGGGTAATATACTTGGGTCATGTTGATCGTATTGGTAGAGTCCACTTTACCGTCAATAACATTCAAACTATCATAAACATAGCCTGACCCATTGGCGTATTGATACCCGCTGGTGGTATTATTTGACCAACAGTAGTTCCACGGAACCCCAATTTGATTCAGGCTGTTGGTAGGATCACATCCGGAGGAACTGGAATTCGCCTCACCAAAAAGTGCGTTACTCACGACACCTGTCGTTAAGTGCCATCCCCAGGGTGTTGGGATTTGACTTGCACAGCTGGAGGTTCCGTTAGTTTGATATTTATTCATAATCTTAACTCTTTGTCCATTAGGACAACGCAGCGCAATATAAAGGTCCCCGAGAAAGGAATGCTCCAGTTTGGCGCGAATATATAAAATATCTTCAGCGTCCTGGATGGTGGCTGTAGGTGTGAAACCTGACACCTCTATGGAAGAACCATAAACACAACCATTACCGCAATCAACACCATCTGGGATAAAAACAGTCTCTGTGTTTGTAAAGGAGATCGTAGGCGCACAAAAAACACTTTCACCATACGCCGTGTCTGTTCCGTTTATGGCATAGGCCCTGACGAAGTAGCGGGTGGTTGGATCCATATCTGTCAGAACACCAGAGAACACACCTTCTGCCATGCCACTTGAGAGGTGGTTGTCATGAAAAGAAGGATTCGGCTCGCAGCCCCAACAAAAACCTGTTTGAACAGCCCCTGAACCGTGTGTGTTCACGGTGCCAAAACAATGAAAAGTGGTTTCATCGGGAAACAGCACTGAATCCGTAGTAACCTCGATCGGGTATCCTTCAAATGCAAGGGTAATCTCTTCACTGGTAGTAAATTGCATCTGTTGGACAGGCGCACTTTGCCGGAGGTGATCGTAAACTTGAGCGAATCCGGTATATCGCATTTCATCACCTAACTCAAAAGCGTGTGAAGATGAACCCTTGATGTCCACCTTGACTGTTTTGGGATGGTTACTCGCATAACTGATCCTGTCAGCCCCACCGTGTCCGACGTTTACCATTTTCAAGCTACGGATGCCACTTCGGGTACGTATGGATAAAATGTATGTTTGCGGGGTGGATAGTGAGATGTCAAAATAATTGTCCCCCGATGTGATTCTGCCCTTGTACTGGGCATGTCTTCTTCCATTAATGTCCAGAATCTGGATTATCGCTTCTTCATCCCTGTCGGAAAAGATATTCACTCGGGTATGTCCTTCAAAAGGATTGGGCATCACCTTCATTTCGTTGGCCTGTTGGACATCCTCAATGCCCGAACCGATATTCAACGTGTATATAGTGTCTGGAAACAACAAGGTTTCCTGCCAATCACGGCTTAGGTTTTGTATGGTTATGCCATTCATTTTGACATAGGATCCCTGCTGGTCTTCGCCTGTAAACACTAATGTGACAGTGTTCTGCGCAAAAACCGCCGCAAACAGGAACATCATGGCAATAAACGCAACTGTTTTTTTCATTTATTTCTTAGTGCTTCTGGATGATTTACTATTTGTCAATTATTTCCAGCGGCAAAGATACCACAAATCTCCCAAACATTTTATCCCTCACAGCAGGAATATGTTCCCTCTCAACCAAAAATATGACGTTTCGTCAAAACGCAGCCACCCGACAAAGCGATAAGTATGTCACATCCAACATTTTATGTACATATCAGGGATAATCCTCCGAAGCGGCATTTTGGGGGATTAAACGACCGTTGGGGGATTAACGGACGGAATAAAAAGACTATCTTTGCCGCGCCTTTCCCACAAGAAGGTCGATTGGATGAAAGACTCCTCCTTATACAGTTTGCGGAAATGATTTTTTGTTTATTGAAGTTGATACACACCGTTACCTTTTGCCTCCGCCCTGTTGCCTCTTGCCTTCTGCCTTTTGCCTCCCCCCCCCTTGCTTAAAGAAAAAAAGCCAATCCCAACCGAAAAAATTGTACTTTTGCGACTTCGAATTTTTGGAATTAAATATCTCCTAATATGTTTAGAACACATACCTGTGGCGAGCTGACGCTTGAGAATATTCAGCAGACCGTGACATTGAGCGGTTGGATTCAGAAGATACGCCATCTCGGCGGCATGATTTTCATCGACCTGCGCGACCGCTACGGCATCACGCAATTGGCCTTCAACCACGAGGAACGCCCCGAACTGTGCGAACGCGCCGAGCAACTGGGCCGCGAATGGGTGATCCAGGTGACCGGCACTGTGATAGAACGTTACAGCAAGAACAAGAACATCCCCACCGGCGACATCGAAATCGAAGTACACGAACTGAACGTGCTCAACGCCGCCGAAGTGCCCCCGTTCACCATCGAGGACGAATCCGACGGCGGCGACGAACTGCGTATGCGCTACCGCTACCTCGACATCCGTCGCAACCCGGTGAAGAACAACCTCATCTTCCGTCATAAACTGGGTCTGGAAATCCGCAAATACCTGAGCGGACAAGGCTTCCTCGAAATCGAAACCCCGTTCCTCGTGAACAGCACCCCCGAGGGCGCCCGCGACTTCCTCGTGCCCTCCCGCATGAACCCCGGCGAGTTCTACGCCCTGCCGCAATCCCCGCAGACCCTCAAGCAGCTGCTGATGATGGCCGGCATGGACCGCTACTTCCAAATCGTGCGCTGCTTCCGCGATGAGGACCTCCGCGCCGACCGCCAACCCGAATTCACGCAGGTCGATTGCGAGATGTCGTTCATCGAACAGGAGGACATCCTCAACCTGTTCGAAGGTCTCGTACAGCACATCTTCCGTACCTTCAAGGGCATGGAAATCGGCAAGCTGGACCGCATGACTTGGAACGACGCGATGAAGTATTACGGTTCCGACAAACCCGATGCCCGCTTCGGCATGCGCTTTGTGGAACTCAACGACGTGCTGCAAGGCAAGGAGTTCAAAGTCTTCAACGAGGCGGAACTCATCGTTGGCATCAAGGCTGAGGGCTGCGGCAACTACTCCCGCAAACAGCTTGACAACCTCACCGAGTTCGTGAAGAGTCCTCGCGTGGGCGCCGCCGGTCTGGTCTATATCCTTTGCAATCAGGATGGCACGTATAAATCCTCCGTCGATAAATTCTACACGCAGGATGATCTGAAGGCCGTGGCTGAACGATGCGACGCGCACGCCGGCGACCTCATCCTCATCCTCTCCGGCAAGGCGATGAAGACCCGCAAGCAGATGTGCGAGCTGCGTTTGGAGATGGGCAACCGTCTCGGTTTGCGCAAAGCTGGCGAATACAAAGCGATGTGGGTGATCGATTTCCCGCTGTTGGAATGGGACGAGGAGACGCAACGCTACTACGCCATGCACCACCCGTTCACCGCGCCCAAGCCCGAGCATGAGGACTGGCTCGAAAGCCGTCCCGGCGAGGTGTTAGCCAACGCTTACGACCTAGTTATCAACGGTTCCGAAATCGGTGGCGGCTCCATCCGTATCCACCGTCCGGAGCTGCAGAAACGCATGTTCAAGGCCCTGAACTTCACGGAAGAGCAGGCGCAGAGCCAGTTCGGATTCCTCATCAACGCCTTCAAATACGGCGCTCCGCCTCACGGTGGCATCGCTTTCGGTTTCGACCGTCTGTGCGCCGTCCTCAGCGATTGTGACAGCATTCGTGACTTCATCGCGTTCCCGAAGAACAACGCCGGTCGCGACACCATGCTGCCCGCCCCCACACCCATCGATCCCAAACAGTTAGACGAACTGAACATCAAACTGAAATAAATGCTCCGACAAGCCCTTGCCACCTTTGGCGAATATCTCATCTTTCTGCGCCAGGTCTTCAGCAAGCCGGCCAAATGGTCTGTGTTCCTGAAGAAATGGGTCTTTGAGATGGACGCCATGGGCATCGGCTCCATGCTGATTGTCAGCATCGTGTCGCTCGCCATGGGCAGTGTGATCACGATGCAGACCGCGCTGCAGATCGAAAGCGGCTGGATTCCGTCATGGACGGTGGGTTTCGTGGCCCGCACCTCCATCGTGATGGAACTCTGTCCGACCATCATCAGCCTGCTGTTGGTGGGCAATCTCGGTTCGCGCATCACTGCGGAAATCGGCAGTATGCGCGTTACCGAACAGATTGATGCTTTGGAAGTTATGGGCATCAATCCCGCCTCGCACTTAGTACTGCCGAAGGTGCTTGCCTCCATCATCGTGAACCCCGTGCTCTGCGTCTTCAGTATCGCCTTTGCCCTTTTCGGCGGCTTCCTGACGGTCTGGATCACCGACTGCATCTCCACCTACAACTTCATGGACGGCCTCACCTACTGTTTCCGCGTCTATGACGTGGTCTATGCCCTTACGAAAACCTGCATCTTCGCCTTCATCATGTCCACCGTGGCCTCCTTCTACGGCTACCGCATCGAAGGCGGCGCACTCGAACTCGGCAAGGCCAGCACGCAAGCCATCGTGGTGTCGAGCTTCATTATTTTGATACTGAATGTGGTGATAACGGACATCATGCTTTAGTTAGTAGTTAGCAGTTAGTAGTTAGTAGTTGTAAGGCAAAAGGCAAAAGGCAAAAGAATTGAATGTTACGAACAGAAGTATAATTTAAAAAATATTCCTTGAGCAGTCCCGAAGGGACAAGTGCTCGAAGAGCTCAATAACCCCACATAAGCGACGAAGGAGCGCAGTGTGGGGTCTTAAAAGAAAAAAGAACCTCATAAGCGACGAAGGAGCGCAGTGTGGGGTAGTCAAACTAAAGTAACCTATGATCGAAGTTAATAGCGTTTGCAAATATTTCGGCGAGAAGCAGATCTTGCACGACATCAACACCGAGTTCGAGGAGGGCAAAGTCAACCTCATCATCGGGCGTTCGGGGTCGGGAAAGACGGTGCTGATGAAGTGCTTAGTGGGGCTGTTCACGCCGGAGGAGGGGCAGGTGCTCTACAGCGGGCGCGAGTTCCACAACCTGCCGGAAAAAGACAAACTGTTGCTTCGCAAGGAGATGGGCATGGTGTTCCAAGGGTCAGCGTTATTCGATTCAATGACCATCGAGGAAAATGTCACCTTCCCGTTGGACATGTTCACGGAGATGAGCGAGAGCGAGATGCACGACCGTGCCAATTTCTGTTTGGAATGTGTGGATTTGGAGAATGTCAACAAGCTCTATCCGGCGGAGCTGAGCGGCGGTATGAAGAAACGTGCCGCCATCGCCCGCGCTTTGGCCTGCAATCCCAAATACCTCTTCTTCGACGAGCCCAATTCCGGCCTCGACCCCAAAACCTCGCTGCTCATCGACGAACTCATCACCAAAATCACCCACGAATTCAACACCACCACCGTCGTCAACACCCACGACCTGAACTCCATCATCACCATCGGGGAGACCATCTCGTTCATCTACCAAGGCCACCTTGCCTGGCGCGGCAGCAGCGACAACATCCTCACCTCCGACGACCAAACCCTCAACGATTTCATCTACGCGCAGCCGCTGACACAACGATTGCGGAAAACCCTATAACCCTATAACCCTGTAACCGTGTAACCCTGTAACCCCCTAAACCATAAACCCTCAACCAAACAATGAACTGGATCGATATCCTCGTATTAATCCCCCTCTGCTGGTACGCCTACAGAGGCTTCCGGAACGGCTTCCTGATGGAAATCGTCTCCTTGGCCGCCCTTTTTTTGGGACTGTTCATTTCCTATAAATTCTCCGATTTGATTGCGCTGTGGATCACCGGCACCACATTAGCGAAACCCATCTCGTTCTCGCTCTGTTTCGTGCTCACCATCGTGTTGGTCAACCTGCTGGGACGGATTCTGAAACGGGCGCTCAAACCGGTGCTGTCCGAATTCCTCGACAAAGGACTCGGAGTGCTGTTCGGCGTACTGAAAGTGGTCTTAGTGGCCGGAGTATTGTTCTACTTCATCGACACCGTCGATAAGAAGGAGATTCTCATCAAGCACGATGTAAAAGAGGCATCCGTCGCCTACAAACACCTCTCGCCCGTGATGTCGCACGTGCTGGAATGGAAAGAGACGCGGGAAAAGGAAAAAGAAAAGGAAGAAGATCCTGCTGTTGGCTGTTAGCTATTGGCTTTTTCTACCTATTAACCAGACCTCTATAAACAAAAGGCTTCAATAACCTATAACCAATAACCTATAACCATTTTATCGGAACTTCCGGTGATTCAAAAACCGATTCTCCTTCTCAATCTCAACCATCCGCAGCTTCGTCTCTTCGGTGAAGAAGGATTCTGTCAGTTTTTCCTCCAAATAGCTGATAGCCATATCGTTTGGATGGGTTAAATCCTTGGCGTAGAACCGATAATCGCGCAGATCGTCCATCAGGTATTCGTAGGCCGGGAAATAGTAGGTGAACTCGTTATCGACGAGCTTTTCCACCGCCAACAGCAGCACCGACTTGCTGAGGGCGTTCTCATGCGCACCGTCGCCCAAATGCCGCACCGGACTCACCGTGAAGATGACTTTCATGTCGGGACAGGCCTCCTTCAACAACTGCAGGGTGGTATTCCATTGAGACACAATCTTTTTCACGTCTAACCGCATCCGCTCGAACTGGTGGTTCGGGATTTTGTGGCAGTTGGAGACAATCAGGTCGCGGGGGATGTACTTGTAGCAAAACGCCGTGCCGAACGTGACGAAGAGATAGCGGGTTCCACGCAGGAAATCCGCACTGCGCTTCAGATTTTCGTCAATATTGGCCTCGAATTCCTCGAAATTCTCTTTGGAAAAACGTCCGTGGTGCGCGAAGCTCACCCATAGGTCGCGGTATTTGTAAAAGTACCGGTTTTTATCGAAAAGGTCGGGCTGGAGCATGAAACGCAACGCCCGGTCGATGGAAATCGGGTTGAAGAGCACCCCGAACGGATTGGAACAGACGTTGAAGCGGTGCGTGTCGAAATAGTGGCCCATGTTGTCGGAGAAACAGGAGCCCACCAGCATCACGGTATCGGTCTCGCTGATGTGAAACGGGTATGTCGGGGCGGGGATTGTGGTTCTGAACTGCATATTCTGTTATTTGGGTATCAATAATTTAGCGAATTTTAGGACTAAGGTTTTGCTGCCGACGGTATCGAAAACGACCACGGCGCGGGCATCGGGACCGACACCCTCGACCGATTCCACCAAACCGAAACCGAACTTGCTGTGATAGACGCGGATGCCGGGCCGGATAGCCTCAGGCGGCGCCAACGTGCCGATTTGGTCGAGCTGGACATCGGTTTTGGTCTTCACAACCGGCTTGGGAGCAGCAGGCGTGGGTGCGGGAGAACGTTTTACCTCCCTGCTGTAACCTCCTGACGATGAATAGGTTCCCGAACCGCTGCTGAAGCGGAACGAACCTCGGGGCGAATCCGACGAGGAACGACCGAACAGACCCATGCCTTCGGAAGCCTTCATCGTCACCTTCAGGAAACGGGTGGGAATCTCGCCCAGGAAACGGCTGTCCTCGCAGGGACGCCGCTGCCCGTACTGGAACCGCGACATCGCCATGGTGAGGAACACCTGCTTGCGCGCCCGCGTGAGCGCAACGTAGAACAGACGCCGCTCCTCCTCCATCTCGTGCCGCGAATCCAAACTCAACGACGACGGGAAGAGATTCTCCTCCATGCCCGACACAAACACGTAGTCAAATTCCAGACCTTTGGCCGAGTGGATGGTCATCAAACGCACCACATCATCATCGGTGTTGTTCTCTTTGCTGTTCAAATCCTTGTCGTCCAACAAGGAAACGGACTGCATATATTGGTCCAGCGACGGGAAATAGGTCTCCAACATCTCGCCCGTCTCCTCGTTGAGGATATTCTCGGGTTCGCGCTCGGTAAAGCTCTTCATGGCGTTGAGAAGCTCGTTCACGTGATCCACACGCTCCTTCTCCTCAATATTCTCGCTCAGCGCCTGCGCCACGCCCGATTTGGTCACAATCTGGCTGCCTAACTCGTAGGCATCCATCTTGGTCAGCTGCGCAGAAAAACCGCTGATCAGATCGGCGAAATCGTGCATCTTGGCCATGGTAGAGCCGTTCAGACCCGTATTGTAGTTCTCGGGATTGGCCACCACATCCCACATCGGCACGCGGGCTTGCTGCGCTGCCGTCGCCACACGCGCCACCGTCGTATCGCCAATGCCGCGCATCGGGAAATTGATCACCCGTCGCAACGATTCCTCGTCGTAATGGTTGATGACAAGACGGAAATAGGCCAGCACCGTCTTGATTTCCTTGCGGTTATAGAACGAGATGCTGCCGAAAATCTTGTAGGGAATGTGCCGTTTCACCATCGCCTCCTCCAAGGAGCGCGACTGCGTATTGGTGCGGTACAGAATGGCAAACTGCCGGTTTTCAAGATGGTCGCGCATCTGCAGCTCGAAAATCTTGTCGGCAATCTCTTGCGCCTCCTCCTGGTCGGAACTGGCACGAATCACCTCAATTTTGGGTCCCTCCGCATTGTCCGTCCAAACATCCTTGGGCATCCTGTCTTTATTGTGCTTGATGACAGCGTTGGCCGCGTTCACGATATTCTGCGTGGAACGGTAGTTCTGCTCCAGCTTGAAGATGCGCGTCCCTGGATAGTCGCGCTTGAAGTTGAGGATGTTCTGGATGTCGGCCCCGCGGAAGCCGTAAATGCTCTGCGCATCGTCACCCACCACACAAATGTTCCGATTGAGTGCCGACAACCGCTTGATAATCAAATATTGAGCAAAGTTCGTATCCTGATACTCATCAATCAAAATATAGTTGAAACGGTTCTGATATTTGAACAACGCCTCTGGCGAATCGCGCAGAAGCACGTTCATGAAGTAGAGCAAATCATCGAAATCCATGGCATTGGCCTTGTGCAGACGATCGTTGTATTTGGCGAAAATCTGGGAAATCATCGGCTTGTTGGACATGCGGTCGTTGGCCTGGATTTCGGGGTTGTCAGCGTATTCCTGAGCTGAAAGCAGACTCGCCTTGGCCATGGAGATACGGCTCAGCACAAAGCCGGGCGTATATTGCTTGGGATCGAGTCCCATCTCCTTGATAATGCTCTTGATGAGCGATTTAGAGTCATCCGTATCGTAAATGGTGATATTGTTGCTGAACCCGATTTTTTCGGCTTCAACGCGCAAGATACGATAGAAAACCGAGTGGAAAGTACCCATCGTGACCGCCTTGGTCAGATCGCCGCCCACGAGGTTGATAATACGTTCACGCATCTCCGCCGCGGCTTTATTGGTAAAAGTCAGCGCCAAAATCCGGTACGGGCTGATGTTATTAACAGCCAACATGTACGCAATGCGGTAGGTCAGCACACGGGTCTTTCCGGAGCCCGCACCCGCCAAAACCATCACCGGACCCTCGGTTTGGGTCACTGCGACCTGCTGCTGCTCGTTCAATTCGGATAAAATTCGCTCTTCTTGTGTCATTTTGTTTCGAAAGTTGAAATGTTAAAATTAAGAATTAATAGTTAAAATGTAATCATTAAAAATTTATCAACAATCGGTTCTCCTTCCCGTTTTTTAATTATCTTTGCCTCGTCAACAGATCAACAAAGGGGCTGTCGGTAAGTCCCACCTTATTTTTTACACATTATTATAAAATCCCACCTATCAGTTTATTTGGCAATTACTCAATAAAAAATCCGGCAGCCCTTTGTTATTAGTAATTTGTAATTAGAAATTAGTAATTACAGCTACTATGTAATGGCTGAATATTAAGCGTCAAGTTCTTGCAGAACTTGCTCTACCTGTTGGTAGAGGGCTTCGAAGTCGCCGTTGTTCATGAAGACGTGGTCGGCCATCTGCATGCAACGGCCGATATTCTGGTGGTTGGGGTCGGTGGACGCCATCTCGCGGGCTTCGTTTTCGAGGAAGGTCTCGTAGGAGATGTGGTCGGTTTCGGAGCCGCGCAGCACCACGCGCTCATAACGGATTTTCGGGTCTGCATCCACGCCGAAGAGCAGGAAGTGTTCCTGCTGCCGCAGGGATTCCACCTCGCCGGGGGTACGCACACTCTCGATGATGGCGTTTTCCCCATTCTCAGCCGCCTGCAGATAAAGCTGGTCGGTGATATAGGAGGGGCAGTGTGTGGCCCGTAAATCGTTGGCCACCACCACGAAAGTGTCACGATTCAGCTCCATCCCGCGACGTTGCGCCTCCTCAATGAGGTAGCCGCGCACGGAATAGTGGCGGTAACCGTAATGTTCCACCAGATAATCGACAATGGTGCCTTTTCCTGCGCCCAAAGTCCCGGTTATGCCTATAATTTTCATGTCGGTCGGTTTTTAAGACAAAAAAGGTGGCACAACGTTGCGCCACCTGATTTCATTGGGTTACTGAATGGCAGCGGAGATCTTGGCGGCAATGTCGGCAAACTCCTCCTGCGTGAGCTGTACGCGCGGCGCCTTGAAATCGAGGTCGCCAACGCCGTTGATGGGCACGAGGTGGATGTGGTTGTGCGGCACATCGATACCGACCACCGCCACGCCAATCCGCTGACAAGGCAGCACCTGCTTCATCGCTTTCGCCACCTTCTTGGCAAACACCATCATATCGCCCAACATCTGGTCGTCCAGGTCGAAAATATAGTCGTTCTGGAGTTTGGTGATGACGAGCGTGTGGCCTTTAGCCAGCGGGGAAATGTCGAGGAAAGCGAAGAAACGGTCGTCCTCCGCAATTTTATAGCAAGGGATGTCACCCTTGACAATCTTCGTGAAAATAGTCTCTTCCATAGCGTTATTTTTAACGTGAGATTTCGAGAATTTGGAAATCCATCATGCCGGCAGGAGCCTGAACGGTAACCGTGTCGCCTTTGGAATTGCCGATAAGGGCTTTGGCGATGGGGCTGGAAACGGAAATCTTGCCCGCTTTGAGGTCGGCCTCCGACTCAGGAACAATCGTATAGGTCATCTCCATCCCGTTCTTCAGATTCTTGATCTTGACGATGGAATAGATCAGCACCTTGGAGACATCGATTTTGGACTCATCCAAGACACGGGCTTTGGCAATGAGATTCTTCAGATTGGCAATCTTCAGTTCAAGCATGCCCTGCGCCTCTTTCGCGGCATCATATTCAGCGTTTTCGGAGAGGTCACCCTTGTCTCTCGCCTCCGCAATGGCTTGCGAAATTTTGGGGCGTTCCACGGCCTCTAATTGGCTTAATTCACGCTTCAGGGCATCCAATCCCTCCTGCGTATAATACTTAATATCTTCCATAATTGGGTTCTAAATTTACACAAAATAGAAGAGACCGTGACAGTCTCTTCTATTTGTTGACATATAATAAGTTAAAAATCTCTTACAAGGCAATCTTCAGACCAATGTAGTGATTGCCTCTCCAGTGATTGGTGAATCTGTAAGCGTAGTCGATGTAGATACGGCTGCCGATGGCCTTTTTGACGCGCTCTTTGGTAAGCGGGATAACGGCGGTGGCACCCACAGCGGGACCAGAGAAGAAGGAATCGCTGTTGAGCAGGATAGCAGCCGTCTCATTGGCGTTAGAGACAGCACCCTTGCCGATGTTCTCGAAACCGTAACCGGCGCGAATCATGAAGATGTTGCGGAAACCGTACTCCAAACCAACGGAGAAAACGTCGCGGGTGTAAGAGTTAGCGGTGAAGGTACCGGCGAAGGTGAGACGGTGCTCAGCATCGTCACGGGTGAGACCCTCAGCGGCCAAATCTTCTTTGCTGTATTCAGCATATTCGCCGCCGAAGAACAGCAAGTCGTAAGAAACACCGATGGAGAGCAAAGAGGGCATCTCAAACTCAGCGGAACGCATATCGACAGTCTGCTCGAATTCCTGGTTCGTGAGCTGCGCACGAACGGAGAGACCGTCACCGGAATAGTGCATCGGCAGACCGATGTTCTTCAAGGTGACACCGATTTTGAAGTTCTCGAACTTACCGGTCACATATTGGACACCAGCGTCGATGGCGAAACCAGTAGCCTTGGAGTCGGAAATACGCTCGTTGATGATCTTGATGCTGACACCACCCTTGATGAAGTTGTTGAAAGACTTCGCGTAGTGCAAACCGATGTAGGTCAATGTGGGGCTGAAAGTACCCAGACCGCCCTCGGGTTGATCGTTCGTCGTGATGGGGATGTCACCGAAGTTCTGGCTGAAGAAAGAGAGGGAGATAACACCGAAGTCTTTCTCTTTGCCGAGGTGCTGGGCAATGGCCATCGAGTTGAGGGCGATGCCGCAGTTTGAACCGACCAGATACTGGGTACGATTGAACGCCAGTTCCGTCTTGCGCACGGAAGTCAGACCAGCGACGTTGGAGAACACAGATTCAAGTCCGCGAACCTCAGCAACGCCTGCACCAGCCATACCACTGGTGCGTGCCCACGGGTCAATCAAAAGGTGGGAAGCTCCCGCCTGGCCGGAACGGTCTCTATTACCTGCAAACGCCGGAATGGCGATTGCAGACAAGAGTGCAACTACTGTGCAAATTATTAATGATTTATATAGATTTTTCATATTCTCTGAATTTTGGGATTAATAATTTTAGAAACCATTCAAGTCAGTGGGACGCATGTTACAGAAGAATTTCAACGTGCGCTCGCCAATGCCAGGCGCGTTGACATAGATGAGATAGACGCCGCTGGCGATCGGAATGTTAGCGTGGTTCTTCAGATCCCATTCCACGAAGGAGGTGGCATCGGAACCGTGCGAAAGCGTTCTGATCAGCGTACCGTTGACCGTGTAGATGGAAATCGTACAGTTAGCCGGGAGGTTCACAATACGGACATAAGTCTCAAGAGCGCCATGCTCGTAGGTGGAATATCCGTAATACGGGTTGGGCACAATGTTGATATCCTGCAGGAGGGCTTCAATATCCTCAACTCTTTCCACCTTTTCAGGAGCGATGTTCTTCGTAGTGAACTCATACATCGGATAACCGCTGTTCAAGCTGGCGTTGGATGATTGTGAAGGATCGTCGTACCAACGGGAAGAATACCTCATGTACGGACGGGAAACACGCAGTTTGATGGTGGCGTCAGAAGAGAGCCACTGGTCTTCAAACATCTGCGCAGGCATCGGAATGCTGGTCCACATCACGTTGTTGAAAATCTGCATCTTCTTAGCCTTACGGGAATTGGCGCTGTAGTTGGTCTCCGTGAGCGTTTTGAACTTGGCAGCCAACCAACGACCTTCGTCGTATGCACCGCAATCATAGTAAGGATAGGAGTGACCGCTGGCATCAGTGAACGTTCCACCATGGGTGTAACCCGTCACGGTAGTGGTCTTGCCACCATCATTGAAGTTACGGGTTCTGGACGGGGTGGTATAGAAGAGGTTACACGTGTTACCGGAGCTACCGACAACATAGACGTAGTGACGACCGCCATTCAACGGTTCACCCATCGTGACGCTGTAACTGTCTCTCAACGAATTATAAACCGCAGCACTGAGAGCGATGGGTTGACCATCTTCGTCCAACAGCAATGTATCCGCGGCCAGATCCTTGGCGTAAGCATAAACATTGGTCGGATTGAAAATCATATCGTTACCATTGTTCAACTCATCCTCTGAGTTCTCAGCGAACATGATGTTCAAGCGCTCACCGGTCTCCACATTGATTGCATAACCGGGGAACCAACCGAAGCCCGTTGTACCGCTGTTGTCAGGATTACCATCCTTGTCAACAGAAGGACAAGTCTTAGGCTCGTGACGGACATTCTTGTAGGTGTTGCCATTGAGGTTCTGCGTGACTTGCATGTCACCGCCGGGTTGAGCGGAACCTGATTCAAGCACGAGGGCACGGGTCCACAAGCTCTTGTCGGGAGTCAACACGATATCCACAGAATAAAGGTTGGTAAGCGTCTGGTTGTAACAAGCCTTGTTCGGAATGCTACCCATAGTCGCGAAATCGTAATACATGGGTTGCGGAGAGGTTTGGCCGGAAACGATATCCTTAACCAAGAAGTTAGCCTTAGGACCGCCATCATACGGGGAAGACATCACGTAAGGAGCCCAGGTACCTTCAGCCATTCCTTCAAACTGACCGTTAGGATCCATGAAACCACGGACCTTCTCGTCAGAGGTGACACCATCGCTGAAAAGGAAGAGGTTGAAGAAGTCTTCAGCACGCCACTTCATATAGTCGCACTCAGCACTTTCGGGTTGCACAGTATTGCACTCCCACTTGCTGGATGCCGTCTGCTGACCAGCGTGGATCCAGTTATCGGGATAGTCACCCTCACCATCTACAACACCGGAAAGCCAAGGATTTTCACCATCAAATTCGATGCTGGAACCCACCACGTCAGGTTGTGCAAAGGTAGAAACATTAGCGTACGTATAGCCACCGTGACCACGCACATAATTATCCACATTCTGTTGATAAATCTTGAAATCGTAGTTCTTGATGGAAATGGCAATACCGAGATCCAGGAAGAGTTGCTCATTGGTCATACTGATCGGCATAGCAGCGGTTGTCACACGAGCAGCCACCGTGTCACCGTTTTCATCAAAGGTGTAAATGCCGTTGTCAATCAGTTCGCGGTCACTGACCTCATCGGAAATAATCAGCTGCCACATGGTGCTGTCGTTCACATCGTCGCTCACGCTGTTCGGGAGGAACTTGACGGTGTAGTCGAAAGGTTTCACCATCAACGGGTCAACCACCTCGATATTCAGAGGACCATAGTTGTTCTTGTATTGGACGTTGTTATAGACATTGTTGGCCAAGATCTGCTCACGAGACTCGTCCGTCATGTCGAGGAACATACCGCCGTTACCTTGACCCTCAATACGGGTAATCATAGGCACATCGCCATATTTGGAGTTAAGGATGGTCTCCACCGGTTTGTGCGGGATACCGACCGTGACCTTGATGTTTCTACGACCAGCAAGGTAAGGAGTCTGCTGACCGTCGAGGTTGTCAGCATCCAAGCTGAAGTGCTTGTATTCATTGTAACCGTAAGCCAGAACCAGGAAGTAGTACTCCTTGTGGTTCACCAGCTGTTTGTTGGTACCAGTAGCGAACTTATCTTCCGTGATTCTGAAGGAGTGGGAAATACCCTGGTTACCGCCGTTCACCATCTCGGTGGCCACGGAAGTACCAAGAGCATCATTGTAAACCCAGTTAATCAACTGACCGGCGTTGTTCTCAATATCACACTGAGCGACGAGGAGAGCCTTGCTGGCATCGCCGAGGTCGGTAACGCTGACAGAAGAGCTGGCCAATTGATAAATCTGATAACCTTCGAATTTGTAGGAACGTTGTTCGTGAGTAAGGGTATCCAAATGTTCAACCGGAACGACAGAAACCGTTGCGATGGTGTCGGGATTGCCATCAGCGTCGTAAGCAAACACCGTGTCATACTGATTGATGTAGGAAGTGGTTGCCAACGTTCTGGGGATCTGGGGATCCAACTCCTCGTAGGTCTCATGATAGTTGTTCTTCTGAGGATCGTTGTTGGAGAGATAAATAATCAGCTCGTTCTCCAGCTCGCGGATGGTCACATCGGGAGCGTCAGGACCGTCAAGGGTCTTGAAGCAGTTTTCGAACAGGGATTGACACTTATCATCAGCACGTTTCAGAAGTTCAACAGAAGCCTGAGCACCACCTTGTGCAGCACGTGCCCACGGAATACCAACCGTGATGTAGTTGACAGCACCGGGTTTCAAGGTGAAGGGGCCTGCAGACTGCATGAAACGACGGTCGTAAGCGGCGTTACCCACATTGGCTTCGGTCCAACCGTCAGCACCATATTGGGTCGGGTTGGGATCATAACCCGGTTTGCCCGTAGTGGGATCAAGAACACCCCAGTTACAAAGGTCGGTCAAGGCGGGGAACATGAAGTCGCACTCCGGACCATTACCACCATTGGAGGTGTGGGCGTTACCGCCATAATGCATCTTGGAGTTATCACGCCAAATACCGCGCAACATGTTGTAATATTCAGGAGCCTTGCTCGGGTCACCCGTCACACTGCTGTTGTTGTTGTGATAGACGAAACGTCTCATACCAAAACGCTCGTTATCGACAATGCTATCACCGAAGTTCACACCATTGATAGCCATCTGGTCTTGCTCGAAAGCGCTCTTGAGGAACTTGTCGCAATAGCCAATTTCAGAGGCACTGTCTGAATAGAATTTGGGGTTGTCGCGTCCATCGGCATCCATGTAGGGGCCTTGGAAGAAGTCAACACCCACGGCAGGCGGTTGGTCGCCGTAAGCCCACTTTTGACCGGAACCATCGACGTTGGAGCCGTTGTAGCAGTAGCCCAAACCACGACCCACATCGCAACCCACATAGTCGTCGTAAGCATAACCCAAATCGGGGTCAACCCACTGAGAGAAGTAGGTGTCAGTCAGCGTATAGGTAGAACGGTTGATAATCTCGTAGGAGTAGAACGTCATGTTGTTCAGCTCGTCGTTGGTAGAGAAGCCGAAGCACTGACCACGGATTTCGAGACCGATGGGGTTACCTTGGGACTCGGTGTGAGCGCCGGCGTTATCGTTGAAGATCCAGAAGAGGGTCTCATCGCCTTTGAGCACGTGGTCAGCGTAAATCATGCCGTTGGAATTATGCCAATCGTCACCGTAGTAGAGGATGTCCTCAGGAGTTCTCGGGAGGGCGTGCTGTGCGGCGAGGGCAATGTTGTCCTCCGTCCAAGGACAGAGGTCGTTGTTGATGTCATAGTACGGATAGTCACCGTTTTCAGGATCATAGAAACCGTTGTCATTCACATCCTTGAAGGGGGCGAGGTAGTAAGAGTAACCCTCGTCACCGTGTGCAGGATAGTTGGCGATGCTGGCAGGCATCACGTAGCCGGAGGTATTGTAGCTGGAAATGTGCTCATCAACCTCGGCGCGGCTGATCTTGAAATGCTTATCGAATTTGATACACATGGATTGCACGGTGCTGGCGCCGGTGAGCTTCAACGGGCCGGGCCAGTAGTCGTCACCGACTTGTCTGAAACGCACAGCAGCCAGTTTCAGCTGACCGTTGGCGTCGTGACCACCAATCCACAAAGCGGCGCAGAACATGGATGTCATGCCGGATCCTCTCGGAACCTCATATTCGGCCACTTCCTTGAACCACATCGTACCGCCCGTCTCAATGTAGGCGCGTACATTGTTCACCGTCAGCTCATTGGAGCCGCTTGCCGGAAGACAGGTTGCAGACTCCGCTTTCGCTGAGGAGGAATTTCTAACCACTCCTTTGACTTTTTCGGCGCGCAACGACCCAGTCGTCACGAGCGCGAGCAGAAGTGTCAAGCAGAAAATTTGTCTAATATTTTTCATATATCTGATTTTTTTTTCTAATGATTAAAAGCCGAATTGAATACCTAAGCTTGCGCGGAACGGACGACTGTAGTTGTACGGGTTCTGGACTCTCATCATGTAGTAATTGATGTAGGAAGGCACATAGACCTGAGAGTTGATCTGCTGCTGGTAAGCGGCGGCGGACAGATAACCATCGTCGTCGGCGTTGCCCGTGTAGTCATACACAGAAATCACATTCTTGAAGTTGAAGAGGTTCTGGATATCCACATAAACGGTCAGGTAACCCATCTTGGCGGCTTTGGTCTTGCCGCTCTCATCCTTCTTGTTCTTGTTGAAATTGAACATGAAAGTCTTGTCGATACGGAGGTCGCATTGGAACTGCCACGGCAGGTTGGAACCGTTGATGGTACCGGAAAGCGTGGAAGTGGTACCGCTCACGATGTTAGAATACGGGGTGCTGGAACGGGTGTAAGGTGTACCGGAAGCAGCGGAGAACAACAGGGCGATACCCGTGTTGGCCAACCACTCAATTTCCTTGACAGTCTCCTTACCATCGACAATCTTGACCTTCTCGGTCTTAGGACCGTCGTAGTTCACACCGCTCTCGAAACGATAGTCGAAGTTGACACCGATTCTGTGACGCTGGTCGAAGCTCAGGTTGGTCAGCGTTCTCAAGTTCGGCTGGCCGGCGGCCAAGATAGAGAGCTGAGAAGTGGTGCTGGAACCGGTACCTTTAGCGAATTGCAGCGTATAGTTGGCAGAAAGGGTCATGTTCTTGGTTCTGTTCATTCTGTAAGAGAAAGTGAAACCTTGGACAGTACCGAAGTCGATGTTCTGATAGGAATAATAGGTGTTCGGATAAGCGCCGCTGAAACGGTAAGCCTGAATCTGGTTACGCTTCTCAGAATAGTAAGCACTGATGCTGATAGCGGAACGGGCACCGATCTTCTGACGGAAACCGATTTCGTAGTCGATACTCTGCTGCGGCTTCATGTTCGGGTTGTTGATGATGCTGCTCGCAGCGTTGTTCTTGGAGATGAACAGGTAATCAACCGGAGAAATCTGCAGGTTGGTAGGACGGGAAGTGATGATGTTATAGTGTGCATAGAACAGGGAGTTGTCGTTCACGGGGAAGGAGAAGGAGATACGAGGCATCACAGACCATTGGGCTTTATAGTCGGTGAAAGCACCGGACTCCACCTTGGTGATGGAGTTGATCTGATCGATTTCGTTCTTCAGCACGGGACCGTTGACATTCAAGGAAAGAGCGGTCTCGGGGTTGGTAACCTCGTTACCTTGTGCATCGTACCAAGTGTCGCCCAAACGGTAACCCACCACGGATTGAGTGGTGAATTCGCCGCTGGCAATGTCAGCTTCGCTCATATAGACGTCGTTGCCGGAATAATAGACAACCCATTCGTCGGTGGCGTTACCCACGAATTTGAGATTGCTGTTGATGTTTTTCAAGTCACCGACCGTATAAGCCTCACGGAACAGATAGGGATCCTTCAGCACGGACTGGTTGGCGTCGAAGCGGTCAACACGCAAACCCACGTTGAAGAGCAAGGAGTTGATGGCGAACTTATCCTGAATGTAGAATGCCATGTAGATGGGCTCGTAAGCACCGATGTTGTAGGTCTTTTGACCGTTGGCATCTCTATTGTTGAAGAAGTCGTCGATGGAGGTCTTCTTGTTGTATTTCTTACCCGTGTAGTCGTAACCATAGTAGCTGACCAGCGGGCTGGAACCGGCGGAATTACCCAAAAGGAGTTCCTCAGCAGAGAACATGTCCACGCTGAAAGTGCTCGGAGAGAGGTTGTCGATGTCAATCCAGTCATCACCATTGGGATTCAGACCGAGGTGCTCACGAAGGTTTCTGTCGAACACGGTCTGGTCATCAAGGCTGACAAGTTGATTGTAGTCCACATAAATGTTTTCGCCGTTATCATAAATGATCGGGTTGTCCTTATCCAACTCTGTGATGTGGGAGTTGGCCTCGTTACGCATCAACATCCACAAGGAGGTACAGCCGAGACCATAACCGCGGTAGGTCAGTTTCTCGAAGTCATAACCGAACTTCAACTCATGGTCCTTGATGTTCATGGAGATGCTGGCCTTCAAACCGATCTGGTTCATAGAAGACTTGCTGTATCCAGTGAGGACGGTACCAGGAGCATAATACATTTCGTAAATCATAGAGGGGCTGTCACCGTTACGAAGGGCACCGAACGTAGTGTAAATGTCCAAGTCGTAAGGAACGGTGGTGCCATAATACGAATTGATAACCTCTGAGGGGAAATCTCTGAGGAAATTCAAAGTATATTGGGAAAGGTCAGGGTTGACATTGTGATTGGGGTTGATTTGGAACGTAACGACAGAGTCGTACAAACCATTGAACACATACGCACCATAGATTGTAGTAGAGTCATTGACATCGTACTCACTGTGGTATTCGTAACCTCTTGCCTTATGGGTGGTGAACTGACCCACATAACCGTAGTCGAAGATGCGGTCTTTATGGATGGGGTCGAAGGAGACGCTCTGGGAATAGTAGTACGATGCATTGATGTCGTACATGAGGTTCTTGAGAACAGCGTTACCCGTGGTATCGTTCACAACACGATGGTTGAAGTGGACATTTGCACGGCCGGTGTTCGAAGTCGTGACCGGATTGTGCTCGCCGTCAAACAGGGCGTAAGTGGAGCCCCAGGATTTGCCCCAGCCATGCTCGTAAGCACCGCTGACAGACAGTTTCATGTTGTGGTGTTGACCGAGGATGAAGTCCAGTTTCAGCTGGGCAAGTGCGCTCCAACCGTCAGCACCCTTGCGGACGCGCTGTTTGTGGAAGGCCTCGCTGGTGAGGTAAGCAGCTTCCTGATACCACACACCAAACTCACTGTTGCTGTAACGGAGGGGGTTTTGACGGATATAATCCAGCGTTTCATCGTTGGCCACCCATGTGCCGCCACGAGCCGGGGAACCGTCGTGCGTGTAAGAAACCTCACCGCTCAACAGGAAACCGATACGCGTGGGGTCGTTCCGGGTCTTGCCCTTCAACAGGGGACCGGTGACCGTCGCGGCTGCGAGGAAGTTGTTGTAGCCATCGATAGAACCACGAAGCTCGACAGAACCGTGGAAATCCTTCGGAGCCTGCTTGGTGGTGATGACCGTGAAGGAGGTACCGTCACCGTATTCGGCCGGCACACCACCTTGGATCAACTGCACCTCCTCGATGGAGGACATCGTGACACCGCTGCTACCACGGACACGCACACCATCGACGATGGTTTGCTGACCGTCGGAACGGTTACCACGGACACTGGTCATGGCACCATCCACAGAGGAGACACCCTCCAAGTTGGCCAAGGCGCTCGTCACTGAACGACCAGGAGTCGTACGGATGTTTTCACCCGACAAACGGCTCGAAGACGTCGTGTTATCTTGCGAGAACACAGGCGGTTCCCACACAATCACGACCTCTTCCACATCATTTGTGAGGTCAATCACGAAGTTCTCGAACACAATCTGATTGTTGGGCACCGACACATTTGACTTGGTCAATTTCTTGTTGACCATAATGGCGTCGGCCTCCAGATCGTACGTTCCGGCCTCGATGTTGAACATTGCGTAATCACCGTTTGCATCGGCAGTTGCCATATTGACAACACGTTCACCGACCTTCAACAGCACCCTGGTATAGGCCAAGGGAGCACCTGACTGATCCTTCACCGAACCTTTGATCTGGCTCTGTGAGAATGCGGCAGTTGTGAAAAGGATGATTACTCCTAACGTTGCGAGTAATTTTTTAATCATAGCCTTTAATTTATATTAAACATAAAACTTTTTATCCACTCTATAATAAGCTTGCAAAAATATAAAATTTTTCAATACGGTTTTTGACAAACGCCATATTTGTACAAAAAAAAATTGTACAATAATATATATATACTATTATATATTTCGCAGGGGCGAATAATTATTCGCCCCTACGCCAATGGATGATTGTCACCAAAAAAAATTTCTAAAGAAGAACCACAATCAGTTATAAATCCGCAGTTGCATGCCGTCATAACGCGTGTAGTATTCCCGCAACGGCCATCGCGCCGGACCGGAAATCACCGTGCCGTCCAACACATTGTAAGTGGAACCGCACAACGAGTCAATCAGCATGATGCCGTTCGGGTGCATCCATATCCAAGAATCAATATCTTCCCAGTCGTAGGAGCAAGAACGGTCGTACGCCTTGAATGTCCATTCGTCCAAACGGAACACCACAATGCCGCTGATACCGCCGGTGAAATATTCATATCCACCGTAAGTGTTTAATCTGTAATACATCACATCGTTGGGATAGATGGTGAAGTCCACCTTCTTGTACGGAAACGGAGATGGATCAGTGTCGCAGGTGGTGAAAAACAACACCATCAACAAGGCGGTGATGAACAGTTTCAGTTTCATTACTGGGCTTTTTCGGCGATGGATTTTTTCTTCTTCACAATCTTAATCGACTCATTGCCAAACGAATAGGTAATACCCACGATGGCGTTGATACCGAAGTTGTTGAAGCCGTAATAGTTCGTGGCATACTGGCATCCGATGTTGTTGATGTTCGCAAACGCCGTGAACTGCTTGGTAATCAGATACTCAAACCCGACACCGAAGTTCAGCACCGGCTTGACGGAACTTTTGGAGCCGTCAGGATTCTTGCGGATGTCGTTCTCCACCGTATATTCCAGCTGATACAAGGGATTCCCGTCCCAATCGTACATCTGGTAGCCGAACTCGTCAAGCACCGGAATACTTCTCGGAACCAGTGCCCAGCGGTCGAAACCAACCTTGGCGTTAGCCGTGAAGATGAACTTGTTGTTCAGAATATACTTGCCCTCGAAACCGATCTCCCAGCGCGGGATGTAGAGCGGCTTGCCCCCGGTGACGATGTCGGAATTGAACCAGTCGTAACCCTGAAGGAAGAAGAAGTCGTGGTAACGGGCATTCAAGTTCAGATAGAGGTGGTTGATGGCCTCCCAGCTCAAATTGGCGTTCACGTCCAACTCGGTGCCTTTGTTCGCATACACCACATCGAACTGGTTTTTAAGCAGACTGGCCGTATCGAGCATGTAGAAAGACATGTCGCGGCTGTAGGAGTAGCGTGCTGACAAGTGGTAATTGAGTTTGCTGGTGATCTTGCCCTTCGCACCGCCGTAAATGCTGATCTGCGTCTTGGTGAACTTCAGCGTGTCGAGATCGGGCTTCACGTAGGGGTTCTCATAAAGCAGCTTCTTCAGGGAATTGTATTCGCTGCGACCGTCCACGCCCACGTAAAGGTTCAGCACCTCGCGGATGAGCCCCATCTGCAATTCCGCCACGGGATAAATCGGGCACTGCGTTTTGTTGAACTGGTTGAGGATCGGCACCCCGACACCCACCATCAGATGGTATTCGCGAATGGTGAACCGCATCGTCGGCTTCAGCTCGAACTTGAGACTGTTGTCGGTGCGGCGGCGCAACAGACTTTGGTCGGTGCCCATCGGCACACTGTCACCCCACATATTGTTGTAATACTCAAGACCCAGATCCAACTGATAGTGCTGGTAACCGGAGATTTTCAGGAACTTGGCATCGTAGGCCAGCATTCCCTGCAACTTCACCCCGTGTTCCGTGTTCCGCCAAACAGTGGTGAGAAAATCGTAACCGACCCGCACATCCTCCTTCAGCCGGGGTTCCTCGGCGGTGAAGTTGGAACGGAAACCGACCAAGGCGTGCACGTGGTTGAAGTTATTCTTGATGCTGTCGCGGTAATCCTTCTCGTAATAATGGTCAGGATTGGCATACAGCTCCGGACAGACCCAATCCTTCGAATAGCCGTAGAGATTGGCTAACTCGTGGTTGTAGTCCGCCGCGGTGTAGAGCGTATGGTTTTTGAAGATGCGGTTGAAGAAGAGGTGCACACGCGTGTCGCTGGTGGGCGCGTAGGCGTACTTCTTCTGCTCCTTGCCAATCGGCTCGGCCCACGACGAGAAGTGATGGAAGTTCAACCCATAGGAGTATTTCGGGTTCTGACAGTTGTGCATCGAGAGTTCAGCCAAGGGCGTGATCGGGTAACCGAACCCGAGCTTGATGTAGTTGCGGTAATACCGCTCCTTCACCTCGGGATTGAGCTTGCCCACCTGCATGTCGCCGGGCTCAAACGTCAGTTCCGGCTTGCTCGGAGCAATGACGTAGTTGAATTCCACCTTCTCGCTCACCACCGTGTCTTTCAACACCGCCTGCTGGTTGATTTTGTTGGAATTGGCCAACTTCGGCACATACTTGATCAGCAACTGCGCCGAATCCACCACCTGCGCGTTCAACCCAATCCCCACAAACAATATCATCAATAAAACCGTTATCTTTTTCATCTTATCCTGTTTTTCAAATTATCTAATCCCCTTATTATCTTTTATCTTCTTACGTCTTACGTCCTACGTCTCACTTCTAATTCTCCAACGCATCGATTTCCGCAATCTTCTTCTGCGCCAGCTTCACCAAATCCTCGCCGCCATAGTTATCGACGATGCTCTGGTAAGTGTGGCGGGCCTGGAAGTAGTTGCCCTTGGCTTTGTAGAGGTCTCCGTAGAGGATGAAGGTCTTGGCGTACCAGTATTCGGAGGAGTAGTCGCTGCCGAGGATGGCTTTGATGCGCGCTTCACAGTCGTCGAGGTTCTTGTCGTGGTTGAGCGCGATGTCGGCCAGATGGTAAGCGGCCTCGGCACAAAGGTCGTTGCTACCCTTCGGCATCAGCTGGCTGTAGTAGCCTTTGGCCGTCATGACCTCGCCAAGCTCCATCGCCGAATTACCGGCAATCAGCAGCGCCTCCGACAGCAGATCCTGGTCGGGCTGGTTGGCACGGATGATGTTCTCCGCACTCGTCAGCGCAGAACGGTACTCCTTCAGGAAGTAGGCGCAACGCATGGCACCGTTGTTGGCGTAGAGAATCTCCTCCTCCGCCGTAGTGTTCTCCATCAGCTTGTTGAAGTAGGTCAGTGCCTTGGCGTACTTTTTGTCATTATATAATATAGAAGCGGCCTTATGCAACGCCGTGACGTTGTATTCGGTCTTGTATTTCTTGATAATCGCCTCATAATCAGCCAAGGCGTCATCATAACGGCGCATGCCGTACTCGCATTCGCCCTTGTAGAAATGGGCTTTCGCCACGAAGGAACCGTTCGGGAACTGCCGCAGGTAATCCTGACAGGCGGCAATGGAAGCCTCGCAGTCGCCACGGTTGTATTTGGTCTCGGCGGCCTTGAAGGCGATGGAATCCTGACGGTCGGCGGAGATGTTCATGTTCTTGGAACGCACATAGTCGAAAAACTCGCTGGTGTTGCCGTTCTCCGTGTAAATCGTCTCCAAATTGGCCAGCGCATCCTTGGCCTCCTGCGACCCCGGGTAGGTCTCCACCACGTACTTGTAAGTGGAAATGGCCATCTGCAGGTTGTCGCTGTTCAGGTAAGCCTGCGCCAACCGCGTGTGCGCCTGACGGATGTACTGGCTCTTCGGATGACTCTTGATGAACGATTTGTAAGCCGAGATGGCACTCGCATAGTCGTTCTGCGTATGGTAGGTCACCGCCAGATCAAACTCCGCATCATCCTTGTAACTTGTTGTCGGATAATTGTTTATCAGGCGCTCCAACGTCTGAATCTTCTTGTTGTTGTTCTTCTGGTAACCATAGCATTTCGCCAACTGATAGACTGCGTAGTCGGCATTCGATTGCCCAAGACGCTCGCACTGGTCGTAGTATTTGATGGCGTTCGGCAGATCGAGCTGCATGAAATAGCAGTCGGCCAATCGTGCCGAAGCATCGGCTTGGATATCCAACTCCTCGGAACCCTTCGCCTTGTTCAAATACGTTCTGAAATGGTTGCCGGCATCCTTGTATCGTTTCAGCTTCAAAGCCGCATAACCGAGTGAATAGTAAGATTTTACATAATACTCGTTGGAAGAAGCCTTATCCGCATTCTGATAAGTTTGGAAGGAATAGTAAGCGTCCTTGTACTGCTCGTTGCGATACTGCGACTCCGCTTTCCAATAGAGCGCGTCCAGATGGGTTTTCTTGTCGGACGGAGCCGATAACGTCTTGTTCAACAGCGCGATAGCGTCTTTGTAGTTCTTATTGTTAATCTGTTCGAGGGCGCGGTTGTAGGTACAACGCTGGTAGGCCTTTAAGATGGAAGGGCTCTTGGTTTTGAGCTTTTCAATCGAAGCGATGGCCGCCTGATAGTTCTTGGTGGAGAGATAAATCCGCGAGAGGTATTCGGATGCCTCTTCGCTGTGCTGCGCATGCGGATACTGGTTGAGGTAGTCCTGCAGGGCCTCGATGCCGTTGTTGAAGGGGCTGGTGGAAGTTTCGCACTGCAACTTCGCGTAGTTGAACAGGGATTCCTCTTTGATAGAGGGATCGAAATCGTACTTGGAAGCCTCCTTGAAACTCTGCGCCGCAAGGGTACGCTGAACGGTCTTCATGTAGCAGTCGGCAATGAGGAAGTAGCACTGCTGGGTCATCGCATCCGGCTCCTTGTCGTTGGCGGCGTGGGAAAAGTCAGTGATGGCCTCGTTGTACTTCTGCACGCGATAGTCGGTAAAGCCCATGGCGAACCAGTCGTTGCGGTCCAATTCTATCTGGTTGTCATTCTGTATCTTAGCGAAATTTTCAGCGGCTTCCTCGTATTGGTTGAGGTTGTAGTGCGACAGGGCCACGCAACGCGATACCTGCAACTGGTTCTTGTCCCTCGGGAATCCGATCTCAGGCGCGACTTGCAACACCTTCTCATAATCTTTCTCCTTGAAATAGATCTGGGTCAGGAAGTAAGGCACCTCATCCTTGAACTCGGGATTGTCCTTCAGCTTGAGAAAATCCTCAAGCGCGGCGTCATACTGCTCGTTCTGGTAGGCCATGTAGGCGAGGTAATAGACGCTGCGGTCGCGGTAGGGCCCTTCCTCCTCGCGCGCCTTCTGGAACATCATCCGGGCATTGTCGTAATCCTTCGTCATGAAATAGGCATACCCTTTCTTGAAATGGTACTCCTGCACGTTCTCGGGTTGGATTTCCGACTCGTAAATCTGATCGAACTGCTCGATGGTTTTCTTGTAGTTCTTCCGCGCAAAATAGAAACGGCCCAAGTAGTAACGGGCCTCCGGCACGGAAGTGTGCACAGGATAGCGGTCGATGAAAGTCTGCAGCAGGTAGCCGGCATCCTGATTGTCGAGCTTGGCGGCGCACACCCCCTGGTAGAACAGCGAGTTCGTCTTCAGGTCGTGCTGCTTGTCCTCAGTGCTCTCATAAACTTGCTGGAAATACTGTTGCGCGGAGCCGTACTTCTCCTTGTTGAACAGGTCCACCGCCGTCTGGTACTCATACAACGGCGACTTGAAATTCTCCGTGCGCTGCGCGGAAACCGTCTGAGCGGTAAACACTCCTGCCATCAGAAAAAGCAGGGAAAGTTTGAATATCTTCATATATCTCACTGATTATAACCTTATTTTACAAACGAACAAAAATACAACTTTCAAAAGTCGCTTTTATTGTGGTAAAAATTACTTATAAACAGCGGATTTTTAATATAAGAAGTGAGACGTCACACGTCACACGTCTCACGTCAATAGATATACGGAAAAATCTTATACCGGTTCAGCGAGGTGAACTCCTCGCCGAAGAACTGGGTGTAGCGTGCATAGACGGCCTTGGAACGCGGAATGATGTTGGCCATGGACCACAGGAGGAACACCGCGCTGGACACCGACCAGGTGAGGATGGCGAAACCGGCCCACTCCAGAATTTCCCCGAAGTAGTTGGCGGAGCTGATCTTGCGGAACATCCATCCGTAGGGGATGTAGTAGTTGTTGTCGGTGACATCGCTGCGGAGATTGCGGATCACGCGGTCGGACTTGAGGTTGACGATCATTCCGAACAGGAACAGCGCGGTGCCGAAGAGAAACTGCGGCGACCAGAACCAGGAGATGGGATAGGCGTCGGCGGGCGAGAAGAAAAAGAGCCAACCGCCCTGCATGATGGCGTTGAAAGTGTTGAAGAGCGCACCCGTGGCGATGATGGAAACCGGCATCTTGCTCTGGCCCCTCATCAGCAGCGGGAAAATGAACGACCGCTGGAAATAGTGGATCTCGAAAAAGGAGAACATCACAAATGTGACGATATTGAACGGCTTCACACCCGATGCAAAGGAGATGAAATAGAGCAGCAGCATCGTGAAGAACACCGGACATTCCATGATGAACCAACCCAGATTACTGCGCACGGAGAAGCCCCAGCGATTATTGAAGGTCATACCGTAGGCAGGCGTGACAAACTGCAGCGTGATGAACACCAGGACGCCCAAAATCGCCATCACCGGCAGCAAATAATGATAAAACAAGGCGAAACACTCCATAATGAGAATTTATGAAAAGGTTTTTCCGTCAAATATTTTCTTACGTTTCAGATAATGCAGCTTCACCACCGACTCCGGATAGCAATCCTGGAAGGCGAGCTTCGGGAAGGTGTTGCGCTTGGCTTGGAATTGCTTGTAGGTGCGCGCAACGGTGTATAGTGCCTTATAGACCGCCGTAAAATCTTTGAAATGACCTTGCGCCAAGAATGAGAACGCAGCCACTTGGTCGAGGAAAAACCTTAGTGTCAAGGTCTTACGGATACGTTCGTCGGGCAGGTTTTTAATGAGGAGATAGAGACTGTTACGGAAGTTGAGAAACGTCTTGTAGGAGTTGTTCTTGGGCAGGGTGCCGCCGCCGATGTGATAGACCACCGACGCGGGGTTCACCTTGATCTTATAGCCCAGATTCTTGATGCGCCAGCAGAAGTCGATCTCCTCCATGTGCGCGAAGAAGTCGCCGTCGAGACCCTCCATCAGGTGATAGACGTCGCTGCGAACGAACATGGCCGCGCCGGTCGCCCAGAAGATGTCGGTCACCGTGTCGTACTGCCCATGGTCCTTTTCCACATTGCCGAACACGCGCCCGCGACAGAAGGGGTAACCGTACTTGTCGATGTAACCGCCACTCGCACCGGCATACTCAAACTCGTCGCGCCGGTCGAAGGAGAGCAATTTGGGTTGCACCGCCGCGATTTTCTCGTTGGCGTCCATCTGCTCAATCACCGGTTCTATCCAGCCGTCGGTGACCTCTATGTCGGAATTGAGCAGACAGTAGTACTTGGCCTCAACCCGCTGAAGAGCAAGGTTATAGCCGCGAGCGAACCCCTCGTTGCGCTCGTTCATCAACAACGTCACCTGCGGAAAATGCTCCTTCAGGAAGGCAACGGAGGCGTCATCGGAGGCGTTATCGCACACCACTGCCTCCGCATAATCGGGCAGCGTGCGCAACAGCGTGGGCAGAAACCGCTCCAGGAAGCGCTTACCGTTCCAGTTCAGAATGACGACTGCTAATTTCGACATATTCCTTTATTTCTTAAAACGGCAAAGATACATTTTTTTCGGTTACACGGTTACATGGTTACACGGTTAAGGGTTGAACGAAAAAAGCCGATTCTTTTGAATCGGCTTTTTCTGTTTGCGCTCCCTCAAGGACTTGAACCTTGGACCCTCTGATTAACAGTCAGATGCTCTAACCAACTGAGCTAAGGAAGCGTTCGTTTTTGATGGCGCAAAAATACACTTTTTTTGATATGGTACACACTTCTGAAATATTTTTTCAAAAAAATTCTGCCCCTACTTTATTTCATTATTATAAAACTGATTATCAACACTATAGCGTTTGATTATATCCATTAATCAGTTGCTTTCTAATGGTTATAGAAAAAAACAACTGACGGTTTTCGACTATTATTTAGGAAAAAATCATCCCTTTCACTGCCAAATCCCTTATTCTTCATTCTTCATTTTTCATTCTTAATTCATAATTAAATCGTACTTTTGCCGCCGAATAATTGACAAACGCCTATGGCTATCCCTTTCACCCGACAAATCCTCCCCAACGGGCTGCACGTACTCGTGCATGAGGACCACACCACCCCGTTGGCAGCTTGCACTATCGTCTATCGTGTGGGCTCCCGCGACGAAAACCCTGCCTGCACCGGCCTCGCCCACCTGATGGAGCATTTCATGTTCAGCGGCTCCGATCACGCCCCCGACTTCGACCTCGCCCTCCAGAAAGTGGGCGCCCTCAACAACGCTTACACCTCGCAGGATCTCACTTGCTACTATATCGTGCTGCCAGCCAACAACATAGAGACGGCCCTTTGGCTCGAATCCGACCGACTGGCCGCCCTATCTTTCAGCCAGCAAGGACTCGACGTGCAGAAACAGGTGGTGATGGAGGAGTTCAAGGAGACCTGCCTCAACCAACCTTACGGCGACCTGATGATGCATATATATGGCCTGAGCTACCAAAACCATCCCTACCAGTGGCTCCCCATCGGCAAGGAACTTTCCCATATCGAGCAAGTCGATATGGCGATTATCCGCGACTTCCATAGCCGGTTTTACTGTCCGGCGAACGCCATTCTCGTGGTGGCGGGCAACGTGCGCACCGACGAGGTTTTCGCGATGGCGGAGAAGTGGTTCGGGGACATTCCGCCCGGAAGGCGGAACCCCCATCAATACCCACAGGAATCACCCGCAAAGGAAGACCGGCTGAAAATGGTGGAAAAGCCCGTCCCCGACGACATGCTCTTCAAGAGCTGGCTTATGCCGGCCCGTACCGCCCCCGACTACTGCGCCTACGACCTGCTTTCCGACATTCTCGGCACGGGTCAGAGTTCCTACCTTTACCGCAAGTTCGTGGTGGAGGACCGCCTTTTCACGGACATTTCCGCTTCCGTGGCCGGCAGTGCGGATCCCGGGCTGTTCTTTGTCAACGGCCGTCCTGCCGAAGGTGTCGACATTGAAAAGGCGGATGAGATTTTGTCGAAGTATCTGTATGATTTCCAGTTTGATGACAAGTTGTCTTACGACCTGCAGAAGGTCAAGAACAACGCCGAATCCATTATTTTGGAGCGGAATCTGAAGGTGGAGGACAAGGCCAACACCCTCGCCACAGGAGAATTCTACAGCTGTGCGGAGGATTTTGCTGACGAACGAACAGGTTATTTCGCTGTCACCGAGGACGATATCCGGCGGATTACCAACTCGATGTTCAAAGAATCGTGTGGGAATACGGTGTATTATAGTAGGTTAAAAGGTTAAAGGGTTAGAAGGTTAAAAGGTTAAGGGTTAATGGTTTAAGGGTTAATGGTTAAGGGGATGGTTTTTTCGAGTTCGTCGCGACGGGTAGCCTGGCAATATTTTAAATCACTTTTTCTGATTTTGTCGCCCCAACGTGACTTCAGCGGCATATCATTCTCCCACGTGCCTTCAAAATAGGGATACCAGCATTGTACGTATTGTTTCCATGATCCGGAAGGGTTGGACGAGTGGATCAGTCGTCCGCAACTGTCATATTCCCCTTCCGAATACCATGCATACTGACTAACGGGGTTGTAGGTCAATCCCAGCTCGTGTAGGTCGCCTTCCCCATGTCGCAGTCCATGTTCGAAATGCCCTTTATAGCGCAAGTCGCCCGTGCCTTTATGAATGGGGTCTTGAGCCTCTTTCTCCAAATCAGGTTCCACCACATAGCGCAGCTCTCCCTCGCCATGCGGCAATCCATTTTCGTCGGTTTCCCCGACATACAGCAGCTTGATAAACTTTATCGGTTTTTTCATAACTATTTGAACTATGGTTAGTTATATCCTTTCGTAAGCCTCTTTGGCATCGGCATAATCGGAGGTTACGCCATCATCGGTCAAGGTGTGTACGAAAAAAGGGTTGGTGTCCTTTTTTGGTGTTTCAGACGCTATTTTTCTCAATTTGACTTCAACGCAATAGTCCCATGATCCGAAACTGTACCAGCCGCTCGACCACGATTCATCCGGCTTTAGGGCTTTTTCAATGTGAAGCCCCTTGAAGAAAATCAGGTGAACGGCCTCGTTGTCAGTGCCCACAAATTTGCATTCCACCGCTTCATACCCGCCATAGCTGGGCTTCCAAGGCACCTCCTTGTTCTTCACCAACTTACTCACAGGGCAGGTGTGTGTAGAGGTGCCGCCCATGTTGCGTCCCGTCACCTCGCACACTTTGTGGTCTTTTGCTTCAAGCACCAACTCGTACTCATTCCAATTCATTGCCATAATGATTTCAGATGATTTTGTGGTGCAAAAATACAACTTTTTTAGACTTTTTTACTATCTTTGCCGTCGAAACTTTTTTCAAACAGAACGGATAAAACAGTTATACAAATGAAGAACACGAATGTAAGGGTGATGCTCATAACGCTGCTGCTTATGGCAGTTCAATGCGTATGGGCGCAAACCTACCTGACCGATGCGTATAAACCCACTGAATCACAGCACTATAAGGCCTATCCCACAACGGGCGACGGCATTATGCAGATCGCTGTCTATAAGTACAAGGGCGGCTTCACATTAGGCTCTGGACGCGGTGGATTGGTGAGTAGCAATACGCCCGGATACGTCGTGTTCGACCTGCCCGCCGGCTACGACAAACTGAGCTTCGTGGTGGGTCCCGACAGTCCGAACAGTGCCTCCGACAAGTATAACGCCATTGTCACGGTAAAAGCTGATGGCAACCGCGTGTTTGACAAGGTGATTTGGGAGCATGACGCACCTCAGGAATACACGGTCGATCTGAAAGGGGCCCGTCAGTTGCGCTTCGATATTCCAAAAGGCGAAGCGAACATAGCTTTTGGCGCTGTGAAGCTCTGGAAAGCCGGGCAGACGTTCAAACCCTCCGGAGACCCGTTGCGCAGCATCCCCTTGACGGACCGCGTGCAGCTTGTGGGTCAGCTCTATCCCCATTTCATCCGCCATTCCGGCTGGGTGGCTCCCATCACATCGCAAGAGGTGAAGGGCATCCGCAAGGAGACGAGTATCAGCATCAATCGTGTGGAATACAAGACCGGTCTGCAATTCACTGCCGATCAGGCTCTTGCGGGTAACAATGAGGCATGGGCCTACTTCTGGTTGCAGAAAAAGTACGACAAGGTGTCGTTCATCATCGGGCCGCGCGACAACCAATCCAGTGCCGCCACCGGTTGGCTGACGGTGAAGGCCGACGGCAAAATCATCTACGAAAAGCAGGTGACGCAACAGGATTTGGCCGAGCAGGTCGTGCTCGATGTGGCTGGCGTGAATCAGTTGTCGTTTCACAGCATTGACGAGGCGAGCCGTATCCTCGGTGGCATCACCTTCGGGGTGGTGAACATCTTCGCCTACCCCAAAGGCTACGACCTCTCGCAGGTGCCTCAGGCCGGCGTCATCAATGCCTCCCAAGGCAAACTGGCCAAGCTTCCCGATATGTGCAAGCTGGTGTCGAACATCCGGCCTTATTCCGTGCAGGGTATTGCGGGTTTTGAGCACACCATTTTCGACGGCGAATCCGACTATATCACCTTCTCCATGGGCGGCGAACAGTTCTCCGAAGGCTTTATCCTGACCAGTGGCAAAACCCTCTTCGACGACAATATCTCGGCCTACTACAAGTTCGACTTGGCGGGCGAGTTCGACTATATGTCGTTCACCGTCGGGGCGCTGACCAAGCGCCGTACGCAGCAGGACGACAACATTCGCATCTACTGTGAC
>JAGCVQ010000089.1 GCA_017962275.1 Bacteroidales bacterium | reverse complement strand
TCGGGATTCCTCACGGCAAAACTCGACCTTCGTAATTTTAAGACGAACAAAGACAATGGAGAGTTGCGTTTCAACATGCTTTTTGGGAGGGAGAACTCCGGTTTGGCGTGGAACGGCGTGCCTTACGACAGTCTCGCCACCAACCGTACCTACAACTCCTGCGGCGAGTATTACGATGACCATGGCGTGCGCCACTATTATGAGAATTCCATGGACCACTACACGCAGACCTTCTATCAGCTGGAATATCGGAAGAGATGGATGCGCGAACTCGGCAGGAAGTGGCATAATTTGCGCGTGATGCCTTACTTGACACGCGGTTACGGCTATTATGAGCAGTACAAGGATGACAAGAAAATCTACAAATATGGTTTGGAACCCTTGCACGAAGACCAGAACCGCACTGACCTTGTAACCCAGAAATATTTGGACAACTACTATTATGGTGCTCTTGCGGAATATTGGGGAAGTTTGAGATTTAAAAGCGAAACGCCACAAGGTTTGTCTTGGGTGGCAGGCTTGGATGTGAGCAACTACAACGGCAAGCATTACGGCGACATCGTATGGGTGCAGTCCGACCGGGTGAAAGAGTGTCCGCCCATGTATGAGTGGTATCGCGGCACGGGCGAGAAATTGCAGTCCAAGGTCTATGGCGCGTTAAGTTACTGGATTAAAGATTTCTCCGTGAATGCTGAGCTTCAGTATCGTCGTGTGGATTACGACATAAAGGGCGTTAACGATGAACTGACCCCCATCCCGCAGGAGTATCACTGGAATTTTGTGAATCCCAAAATCAGATTGCACTATTTCATGCAACGTCCAAAAGTGAAGCACAGTTTTGACCTTTCCTTTGCGACGGCCAACCGAGAGCCCACGCGTAACGACCTCGTGGGAGCGCCCGACGACCGCAAACCGGTGCCCGAAACGCTCTATGACATTGAGTTCAGCTATATGAACTACAATGACAAGTACTTCTTTAACACCACCTTATACGGCATGTATTACCGGAACCAGTTGGTGCGTAGCGGCGAGCTCGACCAGACGGGTGACCCCTTGATGGTCAACGTGGATAAGAGCTACCGTGTGGGTATCGAACTCTCTGCCGCTTATCGTCCCGTGCATTTCTTCGCATGGTACATCAACGGCGGCTTCAGCGTGAACAAAATTATCAACTATACGCACTATATCGAGGATTGGGAGAACGGCGGCTATGTGGAGCAGCAGCTCGGCAATACCCCCATCGCTTACTCTCCGAACATCGTGTTAGGCAACACCTTCACGTTCACCCCGCTCAAGGACTTCAAGATTAACCTTCTTACCAAATTTGTGAGCAAGCAGTATCTCGACAACTCCGGCGACGAAACCTACGTGCTGAAACCCTATACTTACACCAACCTTAATCTCTCCTACACTTTCCATTTCAATGTGTTGAAGGATTTAGAGCTTTTTGTGAATGTGAACAACATCTTCAACACCATGTATGAAACCAATGCCGCGCTTTACACGGGCATGATCGGCGACGAGAAATACTACGACGCGTATTATTTCCCGCAGGCCGGTATCAATTTCCTCGGCGGGGTCAGAGTCCGGTTCTAATTATAATAGACGACAATATGGCATTGTAGAGACGCGGCGCGCCGCGTCTCTACAACGTTTACCGGACCTTCACCCGGATGCCTGCCGAATGCGAGCGGAACTCCGGGGCGTACATGCATTCGATTTCGGTGATGCCGTTGCTGAAATTGCCGGATTGCGTGGCGAAGAGGGTGTATTCGAAGACGTATTTGCCTTTGGGCATCCAGTCGATGAAGAAGTGCGTGGCGGCATCCTTCGTGGCTTCGTAGTACCACAGACCGTCCTGATATTTGTACTGCGAGAAGACGTTGACCGGCTCGAAAGCGGCGGCACGCATGTCCTTGAGATGCACGAATTCCATGTCGCGGTCGGCGGTGATGACCACCCGCACGCGTACCTTGTCGCCCTTCTGCAACGGCTGATTCTCCGTAATGGCCTTCAGCACCTCGCCCTTGTCGGTGTTTTCCACCTTGTAGATGGCCTTCTCGATGACCAGGTTCTTGTCGTCGCTGCGGGTGATTTTGTCAAGGTTCTCGAAATACTGCCAATAGAGTCCGCCCCATGCGGGACCGTCGGTGCCCTTCTCGATGCGCACATTGGCTTTGTCGGGGGTGATTTCCTCACCCGTCCAGGCCTTCTTGAAGTAACCGGTGCCCGCTTCGGTCTGGGTGGTTTCATCCGGCAGACAAACGTTCCCGACGGTGACCGCCACGGTTTTGTCTTCCGCCACGAGCGTCTTGTTCAATAGCAGCGCATAGATGGCCTCCGTGGTCGATTTTGTGGTACTCCAGTGTTGGGTCTGCTTCTGCTTGAGCAGCCACAACTGCATCTGTGCCAGGGATTCCTCATCTTCCGGTGTGATGGTGTGGAAAGCCTCGATCAGCATGGACTGCCGCTCCACGGGGTGCTCGTACCAGAACCAGCCGCCGCCCTGCTTCTTCCAGAACATGCCCATCTCCTCATTGTGCTGGGCCATGCTCTTGAGATATGCCACAATCTCTTTCGCCACCTTCTGGTCGCCGTTGCGCCAGGCGGTCAGGGCGATCATGGCTTGCGTGTAGAAGGATTCCGACTTCCAGCCGCGCAGCAACACCTTGTAGCAGGTATCGTAAGCGGCTTTGTGCTTGGCAGACACCTTGTCTTTGTAGAAACTGCGGGCGTAGAGGTAGTGGGTCTCATCCACGTAATCGTAATGGTATTTCTTGCGGTCGAGGTAGCGTTTGTACATCTGCGCGTCCATGTAGGAGACGGCGTTGCGGAGGGTGCTGTTGGCCACGTCGGTACTCACGCCGAGGGCCTTCAGGTGTCCGAAGCCCGCCACGATGTGCCGCGTGATGAAATCGCTGCTCTTGCCGCCGGAGAACCACGGCCAGCCGCCATCGCTGTTTTGCGCCTGTTGCAGCTTCTTGAGCGTGGAAGCTTCCTCCTTGGCCATCCGCTTGAAGTCGAACATCGCGGCCAGCGCCTGTTTGTTGGCCCCTTCGCGTTGCGCGTCGAGCACCCACGGGGTCTCTTCCAACAAGATGGATTTCAGCTCCTGGTTCTTTTCCAAAGCCGAACAGAAAGCCTCGGGCGACTCGGTTTGCCAGCGGTTGAAGACCTCCTCGATGACGGGGTTGGCCTTCAGGATGTGCGTAGCGAGCGCATTGGCGTAATAGCGGCTGAAGCGCTGCTCGTTGCATTCGTGCGGGTATTCCATCATGTAGGGCATCGCCTGGATGGCGTACCAGACGGGGTTGGGGGTGCATTCCACCGTGAGGCGGTAATGTTTGAGGGTCGTCCCACCAAATCCATCCCGCAATTTGTTGAACGTAAACGATTTCGTGCCTTTACCGGAAATGTAGAACGGCATCGTTTCCGTCACCATCATACGGTTGGTGAGCACGGGGAGGGTCTTCTCCTCGCCGTCGCCGGCAATGTCCGTCGGATCGGTGTTGCGGGCGATGATGCGGTAGGTGACGGCAGGCACGTCCTCGGGCACGACGATGCGGAAATGGACCTCCTTGGAGGCGCCGGGATCTACATCGTATTGTTGGAAACCCTCCGTTGTAGAGACGCAAAATTTTGCGTCTCTACCAATCCCGTTATCCGAACCCTTGTCGCAAATCATCGTCACCGGTTGGTTGTTCACCGCATTGAAAAATTCCAGCGTCACATACCCGCACAAATGTTTGCCGCTGGTGTTGACCACCTTGGCGGAGAAGTCCATCGTGTCGCCCTCGCGCAGGAAACGCGGCGCGTTGGGCACAATCATGAGATCCTTGGCGGTCTGCACGAACTTCTCGAAGCGGCCGCATTGGAGGTCGGGGTTGTGCGCCACGCCCTGCATCTTCCATTTCGTCAGCGCGTCGGGCATGGTGAAGCTGATATAGACCTCGCCGTGCTCGTCGGTGCGCAGCTGCGGGTAGAAGAAGGCGGTCTCGTTGAAATTGGTGCGGATCTGCGATCCCACAGGCGTGTTTCCCAGTTTCGCAGCCTCCGTTTGCGAAGCATTCTGCGCCATCAAAGCATCCGTAAACACCACTGCCGGTTCCTCTTCCTCGGCTGATTCCACAATATCCAAATCCGTATTGACCGCAATATTATCCTCCACCACATTAAGGATAACTTCTCCCTTTGCTAACGCGCCATATCTCATAGGATGTCGCCCGCAATAGAAACTCCGCAGATCAATGTTTGGGGAGAAGAACTGTGGGGAATGGAATGGTACCGTATTGAAATAGGCACTTGTCCACATTGAGGTGCCAGTGTTGAGGGTGCGGCCAAAACGAAGATTACATTGATTATACCTATAATCATACACAAGGTAGTGGTAATTCTGACCGCCCAACACATCCAACGAATAATCATACATCGAACAAAGCAGCTCAGCGGAAATAGGTGTGCCGTCTTTGTCGGTCAAACGCACCTGTAGTTCCTCCTGACTTCCAGGCAACGTCTTGTCGCGGAAGCGCAAAAAATCAAAACGGATATCCTGCTGATGATTGATTATCTTCACTTCAGGAGAGATTTCAAAAACGCTGTTCCCTGCCATCATATAGAGATGTACGGACAGCTTCCCGCGATCCGTCGGTTTTGTCGGCAGTTCAACGGAAACCGTGTTTTTCCGCAATTCATACCATTGGGCATGCACAACTGAATCATTATGCGCAATCTCGCATAATACCTGTGCGTGGTCCAAATAGGTGCCGAATGAGAATTTCAGCGTGTCGCCGGCATCAATCGAATAGCCACCTTTGCCTAAAGAGAATAGCGGATTATACTGGTCGAAATCATGCCAAAGAGATTTGTAACCAGAGCATTCCGTGTCCTGGTTTCTGTATATGTGAACCATCCTCGTCACTTCCACCCAATCCCCGCTCGGGTCTTTCACCTTAAAGACGAACTTGTAATAACCACTCTCTAACTCTGAAAGTACTGGAACTGTAACATAGTTTTCCTCATCCTTTGAAACCAAGTATAACACTTCGATAACCTTCTCAGACTTCCAATGTTCCATTTCATTCTCTTTCTGAAAGGCCAGATCCGGAAAAACATCCTGCAATTTGGACAATGGGGTGATGACGGTATCGCTGGAAGAAACTGGATAATAATACTTGCTAGGCATCTGCAAACGATGAATTTCATACCACATTTCCCCATCTTGTGGTACACCGGCTATATTGGTCAGCGAGACTTGGAATCGATTTTCCACACGGGTAATATCCAACTCTTCTGGTATGGAGACTTGGAGTTCCAAACTACGGCGGCTCACCTTCACCACGGAAGATTCTGTATGTGTCTCACCATTGATATCCGTCACAACCGCCTCAACATCATAGATATACAGCGGCGTATATCGTTTGAGGGCAAGATCTTCTTCGGTTGGAAATGCAATGGTAAACGAGCCTTCCGCATCGGTTTCGGCGGTGCCGGTGAGGATGGTGCGCGGATTATCAGAGGGCCACAACCCTAAGCGACACCACGGAAACTCCGTTCTGCGGGTCACCTTGTAACTAACAGACGCACCATCAATAGGATAGCCAGACAACGCCTCCGCACTACCCTTCACCGTGACGGTCTCCCCTACTCTCACCGCCTCTGTGGGGGCACTCAGCGTCACCTCGAAAGTCGGACGTTTGTACTCCTCCATGGAGAAGTAAGTAGTGCCGATGTATTGTTTACCATTGATTTTCACATGGATGATGAATCGACCTGTCAGTCCGTCGGCAGGCAAGTCAAAACTGCCAGAAAAGGAACCGAAATCATTCGTTTTCAATGTTTTAACGTCAATTTCTTGATAATTGGCATCGTAAAGATGAACGGTAACTTCCTTATTCGGCTTTAACTGGATTTGCTGGGTTTCGTCATGCGCGGTAACCGTCTCACTGACAATTCCTTTGAAATAAACCGTCTGTCCAGGGCGATATAATTTCCGGTCTAAAAACAGGTCGCATAGAATGATGGTCGACTCTTCTTGATTTCTGCTCCACCAATAGTTTGTGCCCGTCAACCGCAACACCTGATTGTTCCACTCTACCACAACATCCGAATGGAAGCTGCGGCCTTTGGCTTTGTTAATGGCGGCTAATCCGTTTCGATCGGTTTTCAGCGTACGTTTTGTTTTTCCAGTCGTGAACGTGATGGTAGCATTCTCCAAAGGTTCGCCCGTCTGCCGGCTCACCACCAGATACTCGATCTGCTGGTCCTGTTCCCTGACGGCGACAAGGATGTCGGAAACCTGAATATAGACAATCTCATCACAATCCTTATGCGTTTTTAAAACCGGTTTGGACGAGATAATCAACAAATAGCCACCAGCCTTTTGACGGGGAATGATGTAGTGTCCCTCATGCTTACGATGATCTTGAAAATCAGGAAGATCCACTGTCTCCTGGAAAGAGGGCTTTATAGAAATGACATTGCCGAAGTAATCATAAATCCCCTTGACGGTTACCTGCTCGAACATGGTGCCAGAAATCGGAATGAGTCGGATGTATGCTTTGGTAACATCCTTGTATTCAATATCCACCAACAACGGCGATTCCGTCGGGAATGCTAAATGAAGCAATTGGAAATGCAAAACCTGTTTTTGAATCTTCTCCAACAATTCCTTTGCATCATACTCATAATCAGGGGCTTTTGCCTTTGGTGACGCCTTCTGCAGGGATGCTTTGAGATATTCGGCGGCGGTCACGAGATCGTTGCGGAATTCGGGATGCAATTCCTCATCATATTCATTGCTACGCTCCGCATAGAGTGTGCCCAACTTGTAGGCCACATAGCCGTATGCTTCCTTATCCACACACGTCTCGCCATAGCGGGTCAGTAGTTCGATGTACCAAGTCAAAGAGTTGTCGGGAGCAAGTCCCCGTTGTCGCATAAAATCGAAACGTTCCAGTAGGTAGTTTGTCCGCAACGTTTCGTGGTGCTGCTTGACGTGGTATTTCTCAAGTGATTGATACACTGAGAGTATATTGGAGACCTCATCGTTGGTTTCCAGCAAAGAAAGCGGAATATTCAGAAACGCATCCGGATTCCAAAGGACGGGATTCTGTCGCAAAAAGGGGGCGGGATTGTCATCGCTTTTGAGTTTTGAGCGCAGGTACGATAGGGCACGCTGTGCAAGGATGTCGTAAAGAGTATGTTCTGAACGGAGATTTCTTGTATTCTCCATAATGGCGGAATATGAAGAAGCAACCACCCGCTGCGTGGCATCCGCATTTTTGAGCGACGCCAGATACTCCTCCCGTATGCAACGGTCGAAGGTGCGGGCATCCCACTCTTTATAGTCGGCGGGAGTCTCATCTGCCACTTCTGTGCGCTGACCGAGGCGGTAGCGATTCGAACTGTAGTAATCCGACAGGAACTGCGCCAAGCAGCTGTGCCAGATGGCGTTGGCCACGGGATCGCGCTTCGTGGCGGCGAGCTGCTCGTTGAGGATGCGGTAGGCGGAGTCCGCGCCGTCGTCGTACTTGTCACAGCAGGCTTGGATCTCCTTCCATTTCTTGGCGATTGCCGACGGGCTCTGCGTCTGCCCGCTGACGGTGATGGTGGTGGCGATGATCATGATGGCGATGATTAGAGGTCTTTTCATGACAATGAATATAATATCCTGCGCAAAAATACAATTTCATTAGATAACGCTTTTCCTTAATGGTTTATTGTCCCCCGCTCATTCTTCATTCTTCATTCTTCATTTTGAATTATCAACAATTGTTCACAACCGCTTGTGATGAAATGTTGATAACTCGCCCGCGAAACCCTCATAAAATTTCGGATATTTGCCACCCCGAACGAGTAATGAACCAAACTTTGTAAGATATGGATAACGAAACGATTACAACAAACCGTCCCTCTCGGACAATGTCATATAACCGCATCGACACGCTTTTGGGCACCACCGGCAAGCTCACCCCGCAGGCCGTGGAGTTCGAGGAGGCGGTGCTCGGCGCCCTGATGATCGACGACAACGCCGTGACCGAGGTGCTCGCCATGCTGCGCCCCGAAATGTTCTATGTGGAAGCTAATCAACAGATATTCACCGCGATTCGACAACTTTTCTCCGCTTCGCAGCCCATCGATGTGCTGACGGTCACCAACCAGCTGAAAAAGAACAAGCAGCTGGAACTCTGCGGAGGCGCCTCCTACGTGGCAGGTCTGACCAGCCGGCTGAATTCCGCCGCCAACGTGGAATACCACTCCCGCATTGTGATGGAGAAATTCATCCTGCGCGAGCTCATCCGTCAGTGCAACACCATTGTCACCGACTCCTACGACGAGAGCCGGGACGTGTTGGAGCTGCTTGACGCCGCCGAGACGAAAATCTTCTCCATCGTGGAGAGCAACCTGCACCGCGACAGCAAGGAGCTGGGCGATGTGGTAAGCACCGCCCTCAGCGAGCTGTCGGAAATCCGTGAATCGCAGGACGAATTACAGGGTGTGCCGTGCGGCATCCGCGCCATCGACGAGAAAACCGGCGGTTGGCAGAAGTCCGACCTCGTGATCCTCGCCGCCCGTCCCGGTATGGGTAAGACCTCCTTCGTGCTCTCCGTGGCCCGCAACGCCGCCATCGATTTCGATCAGCCTATTGCCTTTTTCTCGCTGGAAATGTCTGCTACCCAGCTGGTTCACCGTCTCTTCTCCATTGAATCAGGCATCCCCTCCGACCATATCTCGAAGGGTACGCTCTCGGATGTGGAGTGGTCGAAGCTGTGGGAAAACGTCAGCAAGCTGAACAGCTCGAACCTCATCATCGACGATACCCCGGCGCTTTCCGTGTTCGACCTGCGCGCCAAGTGCCGCCGTCTGAAACACAAATACGACATCCAGATGGTCATCATCGACTACCTGCAGCTGATGCAGGCCGGCACCGACAGTTCGAAGCACGGCGGCAACCGCGAACAGGAGATCAGTTATATCTCCCGATCCCTCAAGGCGTTGGCCAAGGAGCTGAACATTCCCGTCATCGCACTTTCTCAGTTGAGTCGTGCCGTGGAGACCCGCGGCGGCTCCAAACGCCCGCAATTGTCCGACCTGCGTGAGTCCGGTTCCATCGAGCAGGACGCCGACATGGTGCTCTTCATCTACCGCCCGGAATACTACCATTTGGACACTTTCGAGGACAACACCCCGAGCGACGGCATGGCGGAAATCATGTTCGAGAAGAACCGTCACGGCAGCACCGGCAACGTGAAAGTACGCTTCCAGAGCCAGTTCACGAAGTTCTGCGATGTGAGCGAGGGTTCGTTCGGCGAGGGCGGCAGCTACGTCTCCCCCGGCGCGGGCATCACCCCCAACGAGAACTTCTCGGCCCAATACTACGACAGTGCGGCCAACGGCGACGACGGCGGCAGCGGTAGCGGAGACCCGTCGCAGCAGGGATACGAGGATGATTTTGCATTTTAGTAGAAACGCGGTGCACCACGTCTCTACGATTACGTGCCTTTGCAAGTCGGAGGTTCCGCCCTCCTATCGTCGGGCGGAATGGAGGTAAAATAACGAAGAATATAATGCTAGTATGAAAAAGTTGAGTATGGAGGAATTGGGGCGGGTGACCCCGGAGGAATTCAAGCAGCAGGGGAAAAGCCCCATCGTGCTGGTGTTGGACAACATCCGCAGCATGCACAATGTAGGGTCGGCGTTCCGGACGTGCGACGCCTTCAACGTGGAGCGGCTCTACCTGTGCGGCATCACCGCCACGCCCCCGCAGAAGGAGATCAGCAAGACCGCCCTCGGAGCGACCGAAAGCGTGGAATGGGTGTACAAGGAGAATGTGGCGGAGCTTGCAACGGAGTTAAAGTCAGAAGGTTACGCTATTATCTTAGTGGAGCAGACCGACGGTTCCGTGATGCTTCAGGATTTCAACTTCGCCCAATATGAAAAGGTCGCGCTGTTTGTCGGCAACGAGGTGTTCGGCATCTCGGAGGAGCTGCTGCCTTTGTGCGACGCGGCCGTCGAGATCCCGCAGTTCGGCACGAAACATTCGCTGAACGTGGCCGTCGCCACCGGCATCACCCTGTGGGAGGCAATCCGACAATTGGCCATTCGGTAGAGACGCAAAATTTTACGTCCCTGCTTAATCACCTGTTCCCAACGCCACCTTGAACTTGGAACCTGGAACCTGGAACTTGGAACCTGGAACTTGGAACTTGGAACCTGGAACTTGGAACTTGGAACCTGGAACTTGGAACTTTAAAGTACCAACCGACTAACAGAAAAAATATTTATTTTTGCGCTTCTAAAAAATTGCCGTTATGAGCGAGAAAGTGACCCTTTTGGACAAGACTTTTGTCAAGTACATCACCGCCGATAAAATCGACGAGGCCATCGCCAAGGTGGCTGCGGACATCATGCTGGAATACCGGTACGACGACCCGATCCTGTTAATCACCCTCAACGGGGCCATCGTCTTCGCCGTCGATCTGCTGAAACAGCTGGACTTCCCCTGCCGGATCTCCTGCGTGAAACTCTCCTCCTACAGCGGCACCGAATCCACCGGCACCATCAACAGTCTCATCGGCCTCAACGAGGACATTCGCGGAAAGCGGATCCTCATTCTGGAGGACATTGTCGATACCGGCCGCACTTACGTGCATCTCCACAAAATGCTGATGGATGCCGGCGCGAAGGACGTGCGCATCGCCACCATGACGATGAAGCCGGAAGCCTACAAAGCCGACCTGCCCGTCCACTACGTCGGGTTCAGCATCCCCAACAAGTTCGTCGTCGGCCGCGGTCTTGACTACGACGGCTACGGCCGCAATCTCCCCGACATTTATCAAGTTGAGAGTTAAGAGTTTAGAGTTTAGAGTTTAGAGATAAGAATTATGAAACAAATCAACCTCGTCATGTTCGGTGCCCCCGGCAGCGGGAAAGGCACCCAGGCCAAGCAGATGGCCGAAAAATTCAACCTCGAACACGTCTCCACCGGCGACCTGTTCCGTTACGAAATCTCCCACAAGACCCCGCTGGGCCTGAAGGCGCAGGAGATCATCAACCGCGGCGACCTCTGTCCGGACGACATCACCCTCGGCATGTTGCGCAACCACATCGAGAAGCACGCAGACAGCAAGGGCTTCATCTTCGACGGCGTACCGCGCACCATCAAGCAGGCCGAGATGTTGGACGATCCGACCTTCTTCACCAACCTCGACATCACCAAGGTCATCTACCTGAAGGTGGAGATGGAGGAGGTGCAACGCCGCATCCTCAAACGCGCCGAAATCGAGCAGCGCGCCGACGACACCCCCGCCACCGTCAAGGCCCGCGTGGAGAACTTCTTCGCCCAGACCATGCCGCTGGTGGAATACTACCAGAAACAAGGCAAGTTAGTGGAAATCAACGGCATGCAGGACATCGAGCACGTGTTTGCGGATATCTGCAAGGTCGTGGAAGCGCTGTAATAGTTAGCAGTTAGTAGTTAGTAGTTAGCAGTTAGTGGTTTGCAGTTACGAGCAACCCCAATTCCCCTTCTGTTTCAGAAGGGGTGCCCGAAGGGCGGGGTAGTAATATAAAACAACTTCCTTGAACAGCCCCGTTAGGGGCAAGAGCTCGGTAGCCAGGGGTAAGGCGCGAGGTACGAGTGCCGCAACCCCTGGGGTCCCAAAAACAACAATCTATGAACAATCAACAAGAGAATAGTCCCCGCCGCATTGCCGTTCTTGGCTCGACGGGTTCGATGGGCACGCAGGCGTTGGAGATCATCGCCCTCCATCCCGAAGTGCTGCAATTGGAGATCATCGCCGCCAACTCCAGTGCGGATATTTTGATCCAGCAGGCGAAACAGTACCATCCCAACATCGTCGTGGTGGTGCAGGAAGAGGCCTACCGCAAGGTGAAAGAGGCTCTGGCAGACGAAGACGTGAAGGTCTTCTGCGGCGAGGAGTCTTTGTGCGATGTCTGCGAGATGGACTGCGTGGATGTGGTCCTTTCATGCATCGTGGGCATCGCGGGGTTGCGTCCGGCCTTCCGCACCGTGTCGTGCGGCACGCCGTTGGCCATCGCCAACAAAGAGACCCTTGTGGTGGCCGGCGAACTCATCATGCGCACCGCGAAGGAGCACAATGCGCCGGTGATTCCGGTGGATTCGGAACATTCGGCCATCTTCCAATGTCTGGCCGGCGAACATTTCAACCCCGTGGAGAAGCTGATCATCACGGCTTCCGGCGGCGCTTTCCGGAGTTTCACGCCGGAACAGTTGGAGAAGGTTACGCTGAAGGACGCCCTCAAGCATCCGAACTGGAGTATGGGTCCGAAGGTGACCATTGACAGTGCGAGCCTGATGAACAAGGGGTTGGAGGTCATCGAGGCCAAGTGGCTGTTCGGCATGCCGTTGGAGAAGATCGACGTGCTGGTACATCCGCAGTCGGTCATCCACTCCATGGTGCAGTTCGAGGACGGTTCCGTGAAAGCGCAGCTCGGCATCCCCGATATGCGGCTGCCCATCCAGTACGCGCTGACCTATCCGTTGCGGTTGCCGTTGCCGTACCCGCGTCTGGACTTCACCCAATACGGGCAGTTCACGTTCGAGAAACCCAACCGGGAGATGTTCCCGTGCCTGGACATGGCCTACAAGGCGTCGGCTACCGGTGGCGGGATGCCCTGCGTGATGAACGCCGCCAACGAGGCCGCCGTGAAGCTGTTCATGCAGGAGAAGATCAAGTTCACCGACATCCCACGCATCATCGAGAATGCCCTCGCCAATGCCCCGGGCATCAAGCCGAAGAGCATCGAGGAGTACATCGCGCTGGATGCGGAAACGAAGAGGACGATTCTGAATTAAGAATGAAGAATTAGGAATTAGGAATTAGGGCGTGGCCGTGGGGCTGCGCCCTTTTACAATGCAGAATGTGAAGTGACTTGTTATTCATGAATGTTCATTTTTGCAATTGAATCAATTTTGTTGAAAATCGCATCGGGTTGAACATCCAATCCGTATAGAATCTGGCTTTCTTTATAGCCGAGGAAGAACAAATAGCGTAAAATCAGCATGTAATTGCTTCGGGCGTAAACTGTATCAACAAAACCTGTTTGGTCAAAACAAATCGGTTCATGGTGCGCTATTCTGTTCCTAAATGCTTTTATCCTCATCAGCTCATTGAAGATAACCCTTTGCCCTAATGGTTTAGACTTGTTTGGAAAAATGTTCAAAATGCTTTTGCCTCCTTTGGAAAATGGATGTTTGGTGAACAGATGGGTCCAAAAGCCAAACGATAAAGAAGATACAACTCTGTCAGGAGAGTATTTCCCCGAGTCAAGCAAGTTCTGAATGATGAATGCCGCCTCGTCTTTTTTAGGAGCCAAGCTCAACATTCCGCCTTCTGATAATTGAGCCTTTATCCAATCTGGATTTGAAAAGTATCTTTTATAGTGCTCGTGCACTGCATTTCTTAGAACTATTTCAAAAACGTTCAACACTCCATACAATTTCTGACATAGTTTAATGTTTAACCGATATAGTTTGAGAGCTTTGTCTTTGCTACCCTCGCATGCATACAAATATTTGTTTAATCGAGCCGCAGAAAAAGCATTTTCATATTCTTCGTATTTCATAGTCTTTAGAATTCAGAAACATAGATATGTATTACAAATAAAATTTCATAATAATTGTTGTGTGCAAAAAAAATGTATTTTTGCCGTGTTATCCCCTGAGGTCCCTGAGCAATCAAACCTTGGGGTTTTGTTTTTTTAAGTCCCTCATTTTTCAAATATAACGATAAACGATAAATCCCCAAAAAAGCCAAGGCAAACGTTCAATGTTCATCCGAACAGTACGTTTCAAATTTTTTGTTTCAACCCCATACATCTCAGCAAGGTCGCTGTCAATGATGACACATCTTCTACGTACTTTGAAGATGCGTGACTTGATGATTTCTGGAGTTGCAATTTCAATTTTGTTTTCTTCTATAAATTCCATAATCGTTTGTTTTAATTGTTGCGACAAAGATACAACAAAAAAGATCCGATGTCAAGGGTTTTTGCAATACTTTTTTTAGTTTGACTCTCAACACTTTAGAAAAACCTCATTAACTATTTAACATTGGATAGTTAATTTTTAAAAGAGAATTTCGCAGGATTCGGTGATTCGGGCCGCGCCTTTGGTTTCAATGATGATTGCGGAATGACGAGAGATGAACGATGCAGAAAAAATGTATCTTTGCAGGTTTTAACGAAAAACATGCGAAAATGTACAAACATCTCATCATCGGAATCATCGGTGTCCTGTCGCTGACGCTCTTCGCGTGCCAGCGGGAATCGATGCGGATCACCGGCGACTACAGCTACAAACTGTCGGGCGAGGTGGCCATTATGGACGAGGACGGCGAGGTGACCTACCACCTCATCCACCGCAACGGACAGATGAACATCCTGAAAGACAAGTCCCAAAAGGGGAAATACATCATCACCATGAACGAGATGAACGGCGGCGGCTACACGCTGTCGGCGGGAATTGACGGCGACAACCTAATCCTGGAGACCCATTCGTTCAGCACGAACATCCTCTCTTCCAGCGGTCTTCCGGATCTCAATCTGGACGTTGACCTCGGCGGAGATGACGTGCCCTCCGCCATCTATCGCGTCACGGCATCGGGCAACGGGGTTCGCAACGGCAACATGTTGATCCTGAAGGAACGGTGGAACGGTTACCAAAGCGGGAACCCGAGCGTGCGGCTTAACGGAATGGAAATGAACATCATAGCCGAAAAGAACTAATCATGAGAGACTGTAAATTCGTCATCCTTGCCGTTCTGCTCGGTCTGTTGGTCGCGGGCTGCCGTCATGAGGCTCCGAAGCAGGAGCAAGCGGCCGTCACCGTCGAGGTGATGGTGGTCGATACTGTGGCCGGCGGCATGACGCGCACCTACGTGGGCGAGGTGGAAGAGAATCTGTCGGTGGCGGCGAGTTTCCCCATGGGCGGGCGCGTGGAGCGTGTGTATGTGCACGAGGGCGACCGCGTGCGGGCAGGACAAATCCTCGCCACCGTGAACAGCAGCAATGCACAGAACGCCTACAACTCCGCCAAAGCTTCGTTGGAGCAGGCGGAGGATGCTTATAAAAGACTGAAGAAAGTGTATGACCAGGGAAGTCTGGCCGAAGTGAAGTGGGTGGAGATGGAAACTACGTTGGAGAAAGCCCGTTCGATGGAGCAGATTGCCAAGAAACAGCTGGATGACTGCACCTTACGAGCTCCCGTCGCGGGCGTGGTGGGCAGCTGCAACGCCAAGGCGGGCGCATCGTTGCTGCCGGGCGAACCAGCCGTCACCATCCTCGATATGGGCAGCGTGTCCGTCTCCTTCTCGGTCCCTGAGAGCGAAATCAGCACCGTGAATATTGGTGACAACGCCTCTGTCTGTGTGGCCGCGCTCGACAACCGCATTCTCACCGGCCGCATAACCGACCGCAGCGTCAACGCCTCCCGCGTGTCGCACAGCTACGAGGTCAAGATCGCCTTCCCCAACCAAGACCGTTCCCTGCTGCCCGGCATGGTGTGCAAGGTGCAGCTCGAACAGCCTGACGACCAAGGATTTGTCATCCCGGCCAAGTGCGTGCAGACCCGTCCCGAGGGCCTTTCCGTCTGGGTGGTGGAGAACGGCCGCGCCCAGCACCGCCTCATCACCTCCTCCGCCTTCATGTCCAACGGCGTCCTCGTATCCTCCGGCCTCCACCCCGGCGACACGGTCATCACCAGCGGGATGGACAAACTATACGTAAATTCAGAATTAAGAATTAAGAATGCATAATGAAGAATAATTCCTTAAGCTGCCTCGAAGAGGCAAAACGCACGGAGTGCTAATAACCCCACACAAGGCGATAGCCGCAGTGTGGGGCCCCTCACAACAAAAGCAACAGCCGCAGTGTAGTTAGAGTCAAAGCAAAAAAAAACATGTCGTCAAAGCACCATATCCTCTCCGCGATGCGCAGCCACAAGATCATCTTCTTCATTGTGGCGTGCTTGGTGCTGTTCGGCATTTTCGCGCTGACAAGGCTGAACAAGGACGAGTTTCCTCAGTTCACCATCCGACAGGGCGTGGTAGCGGCAGTTTATCCCGGCGCGACGGCCCAGGAGGTGGAGGAGCAAGTCACCAAGCCATTGGAGCGGTTCCTCTTCACCTACGCCGAGATCGACAAGGAGAAAACCTATTCGGTGACGGAGAACGGCATCGTGTATGTGTATGCGGAGCTGCGCGTGTCGGTAAAAGACAAGGACGGCGCGTGGTCGAAGATCCGCCACGGGCTGCAACTGTTCAAGAAGACCTCGCTGCCCGCAGGCGTTTTGGAAATCGTGGTCGTGGATGATTTCGGCAACACCTCCTCCATGTTGCTGACCGTGGAATCGCCCGAAAGGACCCCGCGCGAGCTGGAAGATTATGCCGAGCGGCTTTGCGACCGGCTGCGTTCAATCCCCGAGATGGGCAACATCAAGATTTTGGGCCAGCAGAACGAGGAAATCGCCGTGTTGGTGGATCAGGAGAAATTAGCGGCGTACGGCATCAGCCAAAGAGCACTTTTAGTGGAACTGGCCACGCAAGGAATACGCACCGTGGGCGGCAGCGTGGAGAACGAGGCCGGCGAGGCAGAAGTCCATATCTCCATACCGTATCAGTCTGAATATGAGATCGGTGAGCAGATTGTCTTTACCGACCCGATGGGACATCACGTGCGTCTGCGCGACATCGCCACCATCGAACGCCGCTACGCCAAGCCCAAGAACTATATCAAATACAACGGAACTTCCACCGTGCTGATTTCCATGGAGATGGCACCCGGCAACAACATCGTGGCCTTCGGCAAGAAGGTGGAAAAGGAGATTGAGAAGTGCAAGAGCACCCTGCCGCCGGACGTTGATATGCACAAGATCACCAACCAGCCCTACGTGGTCAACAAATCGGTGATGTCGTTCCTGCGCGACCTGCTCTTCTCCATCCTCGTGGTCATCGCGGTGATGCTGCTGCTTTTCCCGCTGCGCACCGCCTTGGTGTCGGGTTCCAGCGTGCCTGTCTGCACTGCCGTCACCATGGGGCTGATGTACATTTTCGGCATCGAGCTGAACACTGTCACCCTCGCCGCGCTCATCGTGGTGTTGGGTATGATTGTGGATGATTCCGTCATCGTCATCGATGGCTATACCGACTATTTACAACGAGGTTATTCTCGTTGGTATTCAGCGCTTTACAGCACCAAAGCCCTGTTCGTTCCGATGTCGTTGGCCACCTTGGCGATTTCGGGCATGTTCTTCCCGATGACGCACATCATCACGGGACCGTTGGGCGATTTCGTGCAGCTGTTCCCCTGGACAGTCCTGTTCGCGCTGGTCTGCTCCATCTTCTACGCCGTATGGGTAATTCCTTATCTGTCAACGGTTTTCATCAAGCGCAACAAGGACGGTATCGCGCCGAACCGGTTTGAAGCTGCGCAGAACCGTTTCTTCGTGTTCCTGCAAGAGCGTTACGACGAGGTGCTGACCCACTGCTTCCGACACCCTGCCGTCGTCATCCTGCTGGCCGTCAGCGCCATCACGCTCGGCGGGTTCCTGTTCACCCGGCTGCAGATCCAAATGCTGCCGAAGGCCGACCGCAACTGTTTCGCCGTGGAGATGCACCTTGCGGAAGGAAGTACGCTGGCGCAGACCGAAGCCGTGGCCGACAGCATGGAGCACGTGCTTCGCGCCGACCCGAGGGTGACCTCAGTTACCTCTTTCATCGGCTGTTCCTCGCCGCGTTTCCACGCCACCTACGCCCCGCAGATGGCGCACAAGAATTACGCCCAGTTCATCGTCAACACCACTTCCGAGAAAAATACGCTGAGGCTCATTCGCGAATATGGTCCAAAATACGAGTACCATTTCCCGAATGCCTATATTCGTTTCAAACAAATTGATTATCAGGCCGTAAGCAACCCTGTGGAGGTGCGTTTCTCCGGTGACGACTTCGATGCGATGAAATCGGCTGCCGACTCGCTGAAGCGTTACCTGCACACGCTGCCGGAGCTCACATGGGTGCATTCCAACATGGACGAGACCTCGCAGGACATCGGCATCACCCTGAAAAGCGATGAAGCCACGCGTCTCGGGGTTACGCAAAGCATGTTGTCTCTGTACCTCTCCTCCGCACTCGGCGGGCAGAATCTCACCAACGTCTGGGAGGGAGACTATAAGGTGCCGGTGACGCTCTACACCCAGAAAGGCGGTGACACGTTGGACTACCAAGGGTTGGAGGACTTCCTGATACCGACCTCTGTGCCAGGCACTTGGGTGCCGCTGCGACAGGTCGCCGACATCAGTCCCGAATGGCACGATGCCGTCATCAACCGTCGCAACAGTGTCCGCACCGTTACAGTTGGTGCGGATCTCAACTTCGGCTACAGTCAACCCGACGTGATGAAGAAGATCGACCGTTACATTAACGAGGAACTGAAACCGAATATCGCTGACAATGTGGACGTTACCTACGGCGGTCTGACCGGCATCAACGGCATGGTGATTCCGGAAATCGCGCTCAGCTTCTTAGCCGCCGTGCTGGTGCTGTTCGTCTTCCTGCTCTATCATTTCGGGCGGTTGGACATCGTGTTCCTCACCCTGTCCGCCAGTCTGATCTGTGTCTTCGGCGCGTGTCTCGGTCTCTGGATTTTCGGTCTCGACTTCAGCATCACGGCGGTACTGGGTGTGGTGAGCTTGATCGGCATCATCGTGCGCAATGCCATCATCATGTTCGAGTATGCGGAGGACTTGCGTCGCAACCGCCGCAAGAGCGCCCGCGAGGCCGCCTTCGAAGCGGGCCGCCGCCGTATGCGCCCGATTTTCCTCACCTCCGCCACCACCGCATTGGGCGTGATGCCGATGATCGTGGCGCACACCAACCTCTGGATGCCCATGGGCGTGGTCATCTGCTTCGGCACCATCTTCTCCTTGCCGCTGGTGGTCACGGTGCTGCCGGTGGCGTATTGGCAAATCTTCAAAAGCAATTAGTAATTTGTAATTTGTAATTAGTAATTAGCAGTTAGTAGTGAAATGTTCGAAACGTAATGTTTATATTAAAATATTCCTTAAGCAGCCTCGGAGAGGCAAAACGCACGGAGTGCTAATAACCCCACACAAGCGACGAAGGAGCGCAGTGTGGGGCCTCCAAGAAGAAACCCTGAGGGATAAGACGATAATACGATGAAAAAAACGATAACAATCATAGCCATCATGTTGGGATGTGCGGCGATGTACGCGCAGAGCCTCACATTGGACTCCTGCAAGGTCCTCGCCCTGCGGAACAACGCCGCCGTGAAGAACGCCGCGTTGGACGTGGCGGCGGCGCAGGAGGTCAAGAAGCAGGCGTTCACGAAGTACTTTCCCAACGTGAGTGTGATGGCTGGCGGCTATTACGCGGCAAATCCGCTGTTCGAGTATGGTATCGACGACATCGAGAACGCCAATGCCCGTCAGTGGTTGCATAATCTTTATTACGAATATGGTGCGGCGATAGGACTGCCCGACCGGATTACACTTTGTGAAAACGGCGTGATGGCCGGCGCGATGGTCGTACAGCCGGTCTATATGGGCGGGCAGATCGTGAACGGCAACAAGCTGGCGAAAGTGGGGGTGGAAGCCGCCGAACTGAAAGCGCAACTCACGGAAGACCAGATAACACAGCAGGTAGAAGAGACTTACTGGCAAACCGTCTCGCTCATCGAAAAACGGAAAACCTTGCGCCAAGCGATCTCCTTTTTAGACACGTTGCACCGTGATGTGACCGCCGCAGCGGAAGCCGGGCTGGTGACTCGGAATGACATCCTGAAGGTGGAACTCAAGCAGAACGAGATGCGCTCCAACATGCTGAAGGTAAACAACGGCATCACCCTTTCCACCATGCTGTTGTGTCAGATGATAGGAATGGAATACAGTGAAAATCTGATTCTTACGGACACGGTTTCCAACGAAACAGGATCAACGGCTTCGCCTGAAGCGGATTTTGCGGACGCTGTACGACGCAGAAAAGAGAGCCAGCTGCTGGATTTGCAGGTCAGTGCCGAAGAGTTGAAGAAAAAAATGGCATTAGGGGAAACGCTTCCGCATCTCACCATCGGCGGCACCGCTTCCTACGGCAACCTCGTTTTCGACCACTTTTCCGCCAATGCATTGGCATTCACCACGTTGCAGATACCACTGACCAGTTGGTGGGAAACCGCGCACAAAATCCGGCAGCAGAACTTCCTCATCCAGAAGGCCGAGAACGAACGCGCCGATTACGTGGCCAAGATGGAGCTGGAAACCCGTCAGGCGTGGTGCAACGTCGAAGAGGCGAAAAGTCAGGTGACATTGGCGGAATCCTCCGTCCGAAGCGCCGAATCCAACCTCGCCGACACGAAATCCAATTTCGATGCAGGCCTCGTCCCCGTCTCCGACCTCCTCGAGGCGCAGACCCTCCTCCTCCAAGCCCAAAACCAACGCACCGACGCTCTCATCGACCTGAAAATCAAGGCCGAACACTATAAAACGCTGACAAGCTCCCACTAAAAAATGAAGGATTAAATGAAGGATTAAATGAAGGATTAAACTGTAATTTTCTTGCTGTCCCCTTTCTGTTCCCTTGCTGTCTCCTTGCTGGTTTCTTGCTGAAACCTTGCTGAAATCAGCAAGAAACAGCACGTGAAGGCTTGGTAGACAGCACTTTAGGTAAAATCAATCGGGAAATGCTATCCTTAACCTGTTGTTATTCAAACAAATGGACAACAGGCGAGACAGTTTTTAACATTTAACTTTTCAGTATCATGGCTGTTTTTTGAAAAAAGTTCCCACTTCAACGATTTATATTGTATTTTTGCGACCTGGCATAACGATTGGCTTTTTTGTTATTTGACACCACAAAAATACTGAATTTCAGTTAATTATGCAAGTATCTATGCCACTTTTTTATTAAATTTGTTCAATCATGCTCGCGAATCGAGCTTGCGAAACTTAAGTAAATATGAAACAAATCACCCTCACCCTCGCCGCCCTCATCCTCCTGGCGGCAGCAAACGCCCAGCAACGCACGGACTCCGTACATGTGGCGCACTACGACCTCAACCTTTCGGTCGTGGATTTCACCGGTCACACCATTGACGGCTACACGGACATCACCGCCGTGGCGAAAGTCAACAACCTCACGCAGGTGCGCCTCGACCTGAAGGCGTTGATTGCCGACTCCATATTCGTCAACGGTGCGGCGGCCACTTTTTCGCACGTCGGGGAATCGCTGCTCGTGACCGTGCCGGCGATGCAGACCGGCGACACAGCGGCAATCCGAGTACACTACCACGGAACGCCCGCCCACGACAACTACTTCGGCGGGTTCTACTTCAACGGCCAGTACGCATACAACTACGGCGTTGCGTTGGAGGCCACCCCGCACTCCTACGGCCGCGTGTGGTTCCCCTGCTTGGACGAGTTCACCGACAAGTCGAGCTACAGCTTCCACATCCGCACGGAGAACGGCAAACGGGGTATCTGCAACGGTCTGCTGACCGATTCGCTGCAGCTGGCGGACAGCACCATGCTGTGGTCCTGGCAGTTAGAGGAAGCTATTCCGACCTATCTGGCCTCCATCGCCGTGGGAGACTTCAGCTGCTATGCAGACACCTTCCATGGGGTTGAGAAAATCATACCCATCGAAATCTACACCTCCCCGTCGCTTCATCCCAACGTCGCGGCCTCCTTCGTACACCTCAAGGATGTGCTGCGTAAGTATGAGGAGAATTTCGGTCCATACCGCTGGCCCAGAGTTGGTTACGTGAGTGTAGCGGCCACTGGCGGAGCTATGGAGCATGCCACCAACATCGCCATCCCCAACGCGGCGGTCAACGGAACCCTCAACTACGAGGGCACCATCATGCACGAGCTCTTCCACCACTGGTTCGGCGATCTCATCACCTGCGAGCGGCCCGAAGAGATGTGGATCAACGAAGGCTTTGCCGACTACTCCGAGGCGATGGTGCAGGAATGGCTCTATAACACAGACACTTACAACGCATACGCCAAGCATATCAAAAGCGAACACGACAACACTTTGATGAACCTCGCCAAGCAGGACGGCGGCCTCTATGCCCTCGACAACGTGCCGCAAGACCACACCTACGGGATGCACTCTTATCAGAAGGGAGGCCAGGTCGTCCACACGTTGCGCAATTATATGGGCGATTCGCTCTTTTTCAGCAGTCTGACACAACTTTTGAGCCATTATGCTTACCAAAATGTTAATTCAGAGCAGTTTTTTACTTACTTGAGTCAAGTTTCCGGCATGAATCTGATGGATTTCTACGAAGACTGGATCCACCAACCCGGATACCTGGACTTTGAGGTGGAGGACATTATTTCGCACGGCTGCGGGATTTTCGCTGTGAAGATCCGCCAGAAAGGTTACGGCACAAACCACTTGGGCACCAATGTTCCCGTCGATGTGACGTTCGTCTCCGCCGACATGGAGATGTACACAAATGAGAATCAGATGGTTAGCGGAGATACGACCGAGTTGATGGTGCTGTCACCGTTCACGCCGGTATTTATCATTCTCGACTACCATGGCAAACTGAACAAAGCCACCATTGATGCCTCGAAAAAGGTCACGGCAACGGGCAATGTAACCTTCACCGACACCTATTGCAGCGCGAATCTAAGTCAAGTGGCGGACACGGCACTCATACGGGTTGAGCACCATTACGTCGCCCCGACAGCCCCCGACCCACTGCCCGAAGGCTACTACAAGTACTCAACAAATCATTATTGGTCAGTGAATTACGCTGGCTCTCCGATTGATGGCGTGTGGAAGTTCAAACTGATGCGCGGTTCCAACCAGCTTGACGAGCACCTGTTTGACGGCGGATACGACTTCGACAATCTGAAGCTGATGTACCGTCCTGACGGCCATTCAGCCTGGACGCCCGTGCCTTTTAACCGCACAGGCACTCTCTACAACTCAACGCTGACCACCCTCGACCTGCAACCGGGCCAATACTGCTTTGCCGTCGCCGATGCCGGAGTCTCCGTAAACTCCCTCGACGGCGTTCGTCTGAATGTCTATCCCAATCCGGCCAACAGTACGCTCACACTGAAGACCGACGCCACCCGAACAGACAAAGCCGTTGTTTTCGACTCGCTCGGGCATAAGGTTAAGACGCTGAGAATCAACAGCGACCAGCAAGAAATCAACATATATGGGTTACCCGCAGGCAATTACGTCATCGTGCTGTATCACAAAGGGAAATCCGTTGCCCGCACGATGTTTGTGAAGATGTAAGACGTGGGACGTGAGACGTGGGAAGTGGGACGTGAGACGTGGGAGCTATAGGCTAAGAATCTTTTTGGCCTTTGCGGAAAAACAACACGGCCGTACCAACGGTGCAGATTGCGGCGAGGACGTAACCCAATGCACGCGGAATGAACGCGCCGAGGAAGGTGGGTGACACGAAAACGAAGCTCACCGTGACCATCGTCATGAAGAGGGCCGGAATCAGCGCCATCCAGTAATACGGTTTCGTGTTGGCGCGGCGCAGATAGACCGTGACCGCCCACAGCGTGAAAGCGGCAAGCAGTTGGTTAGCCCAGGAGAAATACTGCCAGATTACTTGGAAACCGGACGGAGCGGCGAGACTGAAGACGAGCAGTCCGCCCGTGACCACAAACAGCGGAATGGCGATCCACAACCGTTTGCTGATGCTTTTCTGTTCCAGATGCATAAAGTCAGCCACGATGAGTCGGGCGGAGCGCAATGCCGTATCGCCGGAAGTGACCGCCGCGCTGATGACACCCAGAACCGTGATGACCGCGATGACTGTCGGGAACCAGGTGTTGGCGATATGGCCCACCATCGCGGGACCGCTCTTGGCCTGCAACGCCGCGTCAGAGTGGTAGAAGTAAGCCGCAGCCGCAGCCCAGATCAAGGCAACGATACCTTCCACAATCATGGCGCCGTAGAAGATATGGCGGCCTTGACGCTCGTTGGTCATGCAGCGAGCCACGAGGGTCGATTGGGTGGCGTGAAATCCCGACACCGCACCGCACGCGATGCTGATGAACATCATCGGGAAGATGGGATTCGTCGCCGCCTGCGGGTGACGGTTCTGCAGACCGCTCCAGATTTCGGGGATTTCGGGACGGTAGATGGCGAAAGCGACCACGATGGCCACCGCCATGCCCATCAGCAGAAAACCGAAAATAGGATAGATGCGGCCGATGACCTTATCAATAGGTAACAATGTGGCTATCAAATAGTAAGCAAGAATGATAACCACCCAAATATAGACGCTCATATTGGGGGTGAACTGCGATTGCAGCAGTTGTGCGGGGGTGTTCACGAAGACCACGCCGACCAGCACCATCAGCAGCACCATAAAGCCGCGCATGAACTGTTTGACCCCGTTGCCGAGGTACTTGCCGTGGGTCTCCGGCAGCGAACAGCCGTTGTCGCGGAGGGAGATCATGCCCGACATATAATCATGGACCGCGCCTCCGAAGATGCAGCCGAAGACGATCCAGAGGTAGGAGGCCGTGCCGAACTGCGCCCCCATGATGGCACCGCAGATCGGGCCCACGCCCGCGATGTTCAGAAATTGGATGAGGAAGAGTTTCCACGGCTTCATCGGCACGTAATCCACACCGTCGGCCATCGTCTGCGCCGGCGTCGGACGGTTTTCGTCGATTCCAAACACGCGTTCCACGAGGCGTCCGTAGAACAGATATCCTAAAATGAGCAGTACTAATGCGATACAGAATGTTACCATATTTTGACTTATGATTTATGACTTTTGAGTTTTGACTTATGCCTTTTGCCTCTTGCCTCTTGCCTAATAAGCTGGCGGCAAAAATACAATTTTTTTCAAGTAGGTGATAGATTTCGCAAAACAGGGTCCTCTATATCCGTAGTAATCATCAAAAATTGTAGAATTATGAACAACGACGGAATGAAAGAGAAGACCCAGGTTTACAACGTGGTGATCCTGGACAAAAGCGGTTCCATGAGTTCTATCCGCAGGGCGGCGGTCGATGGGTTCAACGAGACCCTGGCCGGCATCCAAAAAGCTCAAGAGAAATTCTCCGAGACGCAGCAGCACTACATCTCCTTAGTGGCCTTCTGCAGCTGCGAAATGCGCAAACTGTACGACAAAACGCCTGTGGCCGAAGCACTTCCGCTCGACTACGAGGAGTATCAACCCTGTTGCTGCACGCCCCTCTATGACGCGATGGGTTTCACCCTCACCGACATCCGCAAACATGTGGCCGGTCTGAGCGACACCATGGTGGTGGTCACCATCATCACCGACGGATTGGAGAACGCCTCGAAGGAGTATTCAGGGCATACGGTGAAGAGGCTCGTGGAAGAGCTGCGCGGTCAAGGCTGGACCTTCACCTACATGGGCGCCAACCAAGACTCGATTGAGGTGGCTTTCACCCTCTCCATCCGCAACGCCCGCAATTTCGACTACTCGGCCGAAGGAGCGAAAAGTGCCATGTGCAAAGACAGCAGCACCCGCATGGGCCTGTTCTCCCGCATCCACGACTACCGTATGTCGCACATCGAGGAGGAGGCCGCCATGCCCCAGTCTGAGCGCAACGAGCTTTACGCTACCATGGCGGACGATGCCTTCGACGAGGTCGAGAACATGTAATTCGAACCGTTCTCCGGAATTATATTCGGAATTTATGTATTTTTGCCGTGAAAAAAACGAAAATGGAAATCAAGCGTTTATACACGGAAGACCTGCGGGTGGCCAGGGCCCTCATCCGACGCGATGAGGAGGTCACCCGCGACTATTTCTACCGCCAGTGTTACCCGCTCTTCAAATCCATTTTCGACCATTACTACACCGACTGCGAGACCTGCAAGGAGTTCATCGACGAGATTTACCTTTTGGTGATAACGCCCAAGAACGGCTATGGCCAGTGCAAATTGGAGGGGTTCCGCGGGGAGAGCACCCTTGCCAGCTGGCTCAAGGCCGTGTGCCTTTTCTATTGCTACGACAAGTACGAGAAACGCGAGCGCATACCGGTGCCGGAACCGCTGCTTAAACCCGATGAGAACTTCGGCGACCGTCACGACCAGCGCTATGGCTACGAGGAAATGGATTTCGGCAATATCAACCGCAGGGATGTCCATACGGTGCTGAACCTGATGCCCAACCGACGCTACAGCACCCTCATCCGCCTGCGCTATCTGGAGGAATACTCCAACGAGGAGACCGCCGCGGCCCTGGGGATGACCATGGAGAACTACTACAACAAGCACAAATTAGCCAAACAGCAGTATGAACAAATTTGGAGAAAGGAGGTGCAACATGCGTAACGAATTTCATCCCGACATGAGTATTGAAAAGATGGCTTCCTGGCTCGACGGCAACCTTTCGGCGGAAGAGATGACGCAGCTAGCGGAACAGATTCAGGGCGACCCGATGCTGCAGGAGATGGTGGCTGTAAGCGACGAAATCGACAGTGACATGGAGGCTTTCGAGGCCTCCGGGGAGCAGCTGCCCGAAGAACTGCAGGACGATGAGTTCGACATCCCTAACCCTGACAGAGGGGCGGATCGTCCCTTTGAGCGGGTGTATGGCATGGTCTGCAAAACGGCGTCCGCCCGCTATGCCGAGTACGAATGCTGCGACGCCGCGCCCGCCGCATGCGCCCCGAACGAAGATGATTCAGACGAAGAGAGCGGATTGCTGGACAATACCGACCCGAAAAACGAAGGCTAACCCGCAACTTATTCAACAATATAATCAAACTACCGAATAAAAAGCAAAAACGACAATCCTCACCTTGCACCGCAGTCGGAAATTGACAGCGAAATCCTCGTTTCTTCCCCAGAATTCCCCCTTCCCTCACCCCCATTGTACAAACCCCTCCCTCCACTGTACGAAATACCCCTGCAAATGTACCTCTTTTTTGGCCATGTGCGCAAAGATTGAGTACATTTGCAGCGTTGTTTTATTTTCAAAAACCAAATGATTATGGAAAAAGAGACAAAATCATCAACACCGTTTTACATCGAAGAGGAACATCCGGTTTTGGATGAGAGATTGTTAAACAAAAATAGCTTACATGAGTTGGAATACAAGCTTATTCCGCTTTATGTGTGGACTATTGAGAGAAAGAACGCCGATGCAGCCAAATTGTATGACTTCTCCGTTTGGAGTCAAGATTTGATCAGGCGGATGTACTCCACCAAGGTGATAGATTGGAATGAAATCGCGTGCGAGGTGATGGGGGATATGAACACGGAAGGTCTCGTGGTGTATGAATTCCCGAAGCCCACCAAAGAGCCATTGGCGAAATTCGGCGCGGTCTATATCAACAAACTCGAGAAAATATATGCCTATTACACGCTTGAGAAGTCGTATAATGGCTATATAATGGGCTCTACGGATATGGATAGACATTTTAATATGGGTAAAAGAGAGGATATGTCGAAGGAGGCGTTCGTCAAGGAAATGTGCGAGACTTTGGAAATTGACGAAACGTTGTTGGGGAAGAAGAAGGTGGTGAGGATGTGAGATGGGAGTTAGGGTTTATGGTTTAGCTAACAGCCAATAGCTAATAGCCAACAGCCAATGGCAAAAAAATGTACCTTTGCACCGACAAAATTATCGTAATATGGAAGAATGGATGGAATTTTTCAAGAGTGCCTTCCAGTTGGAAGACAAGGAGGTGGAATGGGGCATCATCGAGGTGACCAAACGGGAGAACGGTGATGAGGACACTCAACTCAGACCCGGACTCCTCATCAAGGGCAGTCGCGTGTGCCTCGATCTTTTCGCCCGCCGGTTCTACTCCTTGGTGGATCGAGCCGAAATCACCCGCAAGATTCACCCGGCGACCATGCAAACCGAGGAAACGGGACTGGTGATGATTGACGAGGATGATCCCGAAAATGAGTATGTGGAGGGGAAGATGGTGATTTCCGCCAAAGACAATGACCGGATGTTTCTGGTATATGACGATTCGGTTTTTGAGAGTGTTTTCTGCAATGCACTGTATGTCCCGCAATTGGAGGAAGGACTGCTCTTGTGAGTAGCCGACATTGTTTTTGAATCATTAAATAATCGCAAAATATGACAGAAAAAGAACTTTTAGAACGGTTCGTCAAACTATATAATCTCTCCGAAAAGGAGACAGAGTGGGGTGTTGTGGTGGAAATTTTGGGAGAAGAGCCCAAGCCGAAACCAGAGCCCAAAGATCCGATGGCTGCTCTTTTGGAGGAGTTCATGGAATTTGAGGGACTTTCCAAGCCGAAAAAGCCTCAGAAATTCCTCTATGCACCGGGAATATATATCCACGACAGCAATTGTTTGATCCACCTGAGGGATCGTCGCATCTATTCCATCATTTCCATTATGGAAATCACCCGCAAAGTCTATCCGGCGGAGTGGCAGGTGGTGGACAGCAAGTCGCGTCTCGTGGCGAAAGAGAACCCTGAAATCTTTACCGAAACCTCCGTGGAGGAACTTTGGGACATCCACAAACTGAGTCTCTACGGCCCGTGGATGGAGGAAGTGGAACTGCCTGAGTGAATCTTGCCGTTGCGGCGGAGCACCCAATAAGATCTTCGCTCATCCTTTCCTTTTTTTTGTATCTTTGTCACTTCTTTAAATGTACAGTGAACCATACGGGATAAAACTCCGTATATCATTGTCATTTAACGGGTTATATTGTATTACGTCATCTTGAAACATTGTGATTATGACTCATATTTTACGCTTTTTCAACGACCACGGAAGAATGAGATCTGGCGTGGCGGCTGTTTTGACGACGATTTTCTGCCTGCTGGCGGTCCTGCCGCTGACGGCGCAGATCACCACCTCCGCCATCTCAGGTAATGTCAGCGACGGCAAAAAACCCATCGTGGACGCCGTGGTCACCGTCGTGCACGACCCCACAGGCACGCACTACTACGTCTTCTCCAATGAAAAAGGCAACTACGTCATCAACAATATTTTGGTGGGTGGCCCCTATACCGTGCGAGTGGAACGGCTCAACTACGTCACCGCCGTCGTCCACGATATCGACGCCCCCATCGGCGAGACTGTCGTTGTGAACGTGGAGCTAGAACGCACCACACAGCGGATTAAGGAGGTCACTATCTTCGGCGACGGGGAGAAATCCTCCATGAACATCAACCGTTCGGGCACCGGCATCCTCCTCAACAACAACGAAATAGAGATGATTCCCACTGTAAGCCGCAGCCTGTACGACGTGCTGAAACTCACCCCGCAGGGACTGATGACGGAAAACGGAGCGGCCTTCGGCGGCGCCAACTACCGCGGCTCTTACGTCACCGTTGATGGCGCATCCTTCAACAACTCCTTCGGCATCGGTTCGAGTCTGCCCGCCGACGGCACCCCGATCTCCCTCGAGGCCATCAACCAGATCGGCGTCAACCTCACCCCCTACAACGTCCGACACAGCGGATTCCAAGGCGGTGCCATCAACATGGTCACCAAACACGGCACCAACGAATGGCACGGGTCTGTCTATGATTACTTTACCAGCAGCAGTTTGCAAGGATGGAAAATCGACACCAACTGGCTGACCACCTCCCCCACCCTCAACAACTTCATCGGTTTCACCCTTGGCGGCCCCATCGTCAAGAACAAACTTTTCTTCTTCGTCAACGGAGAATATACGATTGACCACGAGTCCGGATCCGATGCGTTGGCCCGCATCGACACGGACCAAGAGTATGGCGGCAGTACCGGCTTTAACCGCCCCACCTCAAGCCAGATGGAGGAAATCCATCAATTCCTCGCGGACAGATTCGGCTACGACCCCGGCCGCTATGAGGGATACACAGTGCATACCCCCGACTTCAAGGCGTTCGCCCGCTTGGACTGGCGCATCAACGACTACCACCAGTTCTTGATTCGCTTCTCCCACACCCACGTCTCCAACGCAAATTCTCCGTCCAGCTCTTTCAGTCCATTGGGCGGCTCAAACATCACCCTCCTGTCCGATGGCACGTTGTATTCGGTAAACCGCTACAACGCCGGACGCAACTCGTCATACGCGTTGCCGTTTGAATCGGCCCGTTACAACCAATACCTGAACTTCACCTCCTTGGCGGCGGAGCTCAACAGTCACGTGCTAAACGGACAAGCGAACAACATGGCCCGTATCACCTGGTCGATGCAGAACGAGCCCCGCACCTTCGAAGGCGAACTCTTTCCTACCGTCGATATTTTGGAGCCCTACACCGCCGCCGACGGCAGCACACAACTGGCGACGTTCACCACTTTCGGCCCCGATCCGTTCTCTTACGGAAACCTGCGCCGCGTCCACAACGTCACAGTCACCGACGAGTTCAACTACAAGAAGGGCATCCACAATATCCTGGCCGGTGCCCAGTTCGAATGGAGCCGCATCATCAACGGCTTCATGCAAGGCGGTGCCGGATGGTACATCTATGACTCGTGGCAGTCGTTCCTCGCGGATGTCAACGGGGAGGAAGGCGCCGGACCTTCGCTATTCATGGTCACCCATGCCAACACGGACACCCCCACGGAGCAGGTCTATCCCACCTTCGTCCAATCCCAGATCTCCGTCTATGCCCAAGACGACATGGAGTTCAGCAAGTTTTTCAAACTCACCGTGGGTCTCCGCTTGGAGATGCCGTTCACCCGTTTCCGCTACGACAATCACAATATCAACTTCGAACAGATTGCAAACGCGAACCCGACGAGCTCCTTTGCCGGACTCAGCACCGCTGACCTGCCGAGCGCCGACTACCACATCTCCCCGCGTGTCGGCTTCAACTGGGACATCACCCACAAACGCCAGGTCATCCTCCGGGGCGGCACAGGACTCTTCACGGGCCGCATTCCGAACGTCTGGTTGGTGAGTGCCGCCAGCAATTCCAACTGTCTGCAATACCAATACATCGCCAATCAGGAAACCGGACAGAACGTAGTGGGTTTCGACCCCGACCTCGAAAACATCATCTACAGCGTGCACCAGAGTCAGCATTACTCCCAATCCCAACTGCCCGCGCCCACCAACGCCACCATCCTGTCCAAAAACTTGCGGATGCCCACCAGCTGGAAGACCTCTTTGGCTTTGGATGTCGTGATTCCAGGTGATATCAAAGCCACCCTTGAGGGAATCTATTCTTTCAATTACCACGAAGTGTATGCCAAAGTGTTGGGATATAAAGAAGACGGCACCGTCATGCTGCCCGGCGAGCCCGGCGCCCGCACTCACTACACGAGCGAGGGAATCACCAACAGCGAAGGTTCCGTCATGAGCGGTTATTACCTCTACAACGAGAAAAAACTGCACGGTCAGTACCTTTCCCTTACCGCCCAGCTGAGCAAAGAGTTCCGCTTCGGCCTGAGTTTGATGGCTGCCTACACCTTCAGCAACGCCAACTCCATCACCGACGGCATAGGCGATCAGGTTTCCAGCTTCGCCAACACCTTCAACGTGAATGACTGCAACAGCCCTGAGATCGGGTACACCGCATACGTGACACCGCACCGCGTGATTGCCGCCATCGGATACCTCATCAAGGAGGGTCCGCGCACCGCCACACGCCTCGGACTGTTCTATGAAGGGTTGAACCTGGGGGTCTATAACGCGAACTTCCGCGCCCGCCGTTCCTACCTCATCCAGAATGTCAGCGGACTGACCAGTTCTCAGCTGATATACATCCCCACCGAAGAGGAATTGGCGGCCATGCCCTTCGTTACCGAAGAAAACCGCGCTGCTTTCGAGGAATTCATCAGCAGCGACAATTACCTGAGGAAACACAGGGGAGAGTACTCGATGCGCAACGGCGGCAGATCCCCGTGGGTGAACCGCATCAATTTCAAGATCGACCAGGAGATCTACTTCAACATCAACGGACACAAACAGACCCTAGACGTCGGAGTTGATTTCAACAACCTCGGAAACCTCTTGTGCAGCAAATGGGGCGCCTACAAAGTGTTGGACAACGAAGTGGTGTTGCGATACGACAAACAGAGCGGGAGCTACACCTTCACGCCCTCCACGTGGTCGTATTACAACAATCTGTCCTCCACGTGGCAGATACTGTTGCATGTAAAATACTCGTTCTAACCCCTATAATTCTGAAAAGCAATGAAACAGACATCAAATATACGACAAACATCGGTTCTTTTAGGAATTCTCGTTTTGATGCTTGCCTACGCAGGCGTACTGCCGGCCCAGACACAAGGAACTGGTAACCGCGTGTTCACGGTGAATCATATACCCCTGAAGCTGGTTTTTGTGAAAGGTGGGGAATTACAGTTGGGTTGTAACGAGTCTCGGGACGACAGCTGCAAAGCAAGAGAGGTCCCGTCCCATACAGTCACACTGACGGACTTTTACATCGGCGAGACAGAAATCACACAGGCACAGTGGATGGCGGTGATGGGACGTGACAACAACCCGAGTTATTGGAAAGGTAACACCCTTCCCGTGGAGCGTGTGAGCTGGGCGGAATGCCAGCGTTTTGTAGCCCGCCTCAACAAGGCACTCGCAGCCGAACTGCCCCAGGGTTATCGTTTTGCCCTGCCGAGCGAGGCACAATGGGAATATGCCGCTCGCGGTGGTCAGAAGAGCGCAAGCTTCCTCTATTCAGGCGGCAACGACCTGAAACAACTTGCCTGGTATTATAGCAACAGCAACGAACGCACCCATGACGTGCGCGTCAAATCGGCTAACGAACTGGGAATCTTCGATATGAGCGGGAACGTTTGGGAATGGTGCCAGGACTGGTACGACGAGAATTATTACGCCGACAACCAGGACTGGAACGATCCGCTGAACAAGCAGGAAAACACCTATTATGTGGTGCGGGGAGGCAGTTGGAACTATGCAGCTCCGTATAGCCGCTGCGCCAACCGCGACTATGGCAGCATGCACTCCCGTTACGAGGATTGTGGATTCCGCGTCGCGCTGGTACGTAAATAGATCATTTCTGACTACTTGAAGGAGGCTCTCCCGTCCTTCTTTCCATCCACTTTCTCGCCTCGCGCCGTCATGGCCTTCAACTCGGCAATCAGAAAATCACGGAAGGTCACCGCGGTGTATTCAATCTTCTCATACTGAATGCCTTCCAAAAGATGGTCGCCACCGTCTGCAAGGAAGTTCAACGTGACAAGTTTGTATTCGCGACCCTCCTCAATGGGTTTGCCATTGACCAAGATTTGCACCGGACGGTTGTTCTGATAGGTGATCGTCACGCCGGAATAGGGCGCGTTGAACTGGTCGGTAAAACGCCCTAAGGCCTTCTTCAACTCACTGCCTTTCAAGACGATAAACGTGAGATAGTTTTCAAACGGCGCAATACGGTACATATCCCCAACCGTCACATTTCCCGCAGGCATGGAGGTTCGGATGCCCCCGAAGTTGAGCATCGAGAGGTCTAAATTGTCGAACACAGTGTCCTTGATGTAATTGGAAGCCTCGTTCAACAAGATGTCCGTCAAGAAGTTAGAGAGCGGACTTTCGGGCGCGTAAGACTCTAACTCGGCATCGGTGTGTGCAATCACCACCTGCATCTGCTTCTCCATCTGCCGGCGTTTCTTGTCCACATATTTGGCCAATTTCGGATCGATTTTCGCATCGTAGGTCGAATCGAGCCTTACCATATTGTACTGGTACTTGTATCTCGGCGCAGAAACATTTTGAGCATAACCGAAGAGGGCTATGCTCAAAATGACACCCGTGATGAATGATCTAATATTCATCACGCTATTTTTTGGTCGGATTCTGACCGCCTTGGCCCATCTTGCTGATGCCATCGCGCATGGAGGTGTCAGCCTTGATGTTCTCAAGCTTATAGTAATCCATCACGCCGAGGTTGCCGCTACGGAAAGCGTCGGCAAGGGCTCTCGGCACCTCAGCCTCGGCGAGAATCACTTGGGCGCGAGCTTCTTGGGCTTTCGCCTTCATCTCCTGCTCCTGGGCCACAGCCATGGCACGACGCTCCTCGGCCTTGGCCTGTGCAATGTTCTTGTCGGCGTTAGCCTGATCCATTTGCAGCATAGCGCCGATGTTCTTACCCACATCCACATCCGCGATGTCGATGGAGAGAATCTCGAAGGCCGTACCGGAGTCCAAACCCTTGGTCAACACCAACTTGGAGATGGAATCGGGGTTTTCGAGCACCGACTTGTGTGTATCGGCGGAACCGATAGCGGAGACAATACCCTCACCCACACGGGCAATGATAGTCTCTTCACCGGCACCACCCACCAACTGGCGGATATTGGTGCGCACGGTCACTCTCGCCTTGGCAATCAGCTGGATACCGTCCTTGGCGACAGCCGCCACCGGAGGCGTGTTGATGACCTTGGGATTCACGGACGTCTGGATGGCCTCCAAGACGTTACGACCGGCCAAATCGATAGCGGTGGCCGCCTTGAAATCGAGGGTGATATTAGCCTTGTCGGCGGAAATGAGGGCGTTGACGACCGGTTTCACGTGACCGCCAGCCAAATAGTGAGCCTCCAGCTGGTCACGGCTGATGTCAATGCCCGCCTTGGAAGCGGTAATCATCGAATTGACAATCATATCCGGCGGAACGCGACGCCAACGCATCAGAATAAGCTGTACTAAAGAGACGTGGACACCGTTCAGGATGGCGATGAACCACAGACGCAACGGCACCATCCAGAAGAACAGGATGACCAGCGCCAAAACAATCACAATGGTGATAACAGTCTGTGTCATAATGTATTAATTTTGATGATAAACTTCTACGATAATCTTGCTTCCTTCAATTTTGTGAATCACGATGGGCGTGTTTTGGTCAATGAAACCCTGCATGGAGACCACCTCGGCCTCGGTATCGCCGAAAAGTCCAGTGCCGGTCGGAGCGAGACGAGAAATCGCCACGCCTTCCATACCCTCTGCCAACTTCGATTCATCCACCTCGTTCATCTTACTGTCAATCTGCGTCTTAAGCTGCAGTTTGCGCCACGTCTTCGTCCGCATCATCAACCAGAACGAACCGAGCGTGATCACTGCGGTCAGCACCAAGGTCAGGATGCCCACGGTGGTACCAAACTGCACAAACGACGTGACCACACCCCCGACCATGCAGAGCACGCCGAGAATGGCCACCACCCCGCCGGGGATGACGAGGAAATCCAGAATCATCAGGACGAGGCCGAGGAGGATGAGGAGGATTAAACTGATGTAGCCCATTATTTGAGGTTAGAGGGTTAGAGGGTTAGAGGGTTAAGGGGTTGTAGAGACGCAAAATATTGCGTCTCTACAAATGGGTTAAATGAATTTCACAATATAATAATTCTTCTTGCCTTTCTGGACGAGGACGTATTTGCCGTTGAGGAGGTCGTCTTTCGTCATCATTTTATCATCTTTCACTTTGGTCTTGTTGATGGCGACGCCGTTGTCTTTCAGCATACGGCGGGCTTCGCCGTTGGAATTGAAAACCTGAGTGTGCTTGGCGAGGAAATCCACCACGCCGCAGGTCTCGTCGAGGACGGACATCGGCACCTCGAACTGCGGAACACCTTCGAACACAGAGAGGAACATCTCCTCTGAGAGGGCCGCGAGGTTCTCGGCAGTGCCTTTGCCGAAGAGGATTTCGGAGGCGTTGACGGCCGCGTCGTAGTCCTCTTGCGAGTGCACGCGCACCGTCAAATCCTTAGCCAGCGCCTTCTGTAGGATACGCAAATGTGGTTCGGCATCATGCTGACGCTCCATTTCCTCGATTTCCTCCTTCATGAAGTGAGTGAAGATGCGGATATAGCGCTTGCTGTCGTCGTCGGAGCAGTTGAGCCAGAACTGGTAGAAGGCATACGGGGAGGTGCGGGCGGGATCAAGCCAGACGTTGCCCTTCTCGGTCTTGCCGAACTTGCCGCCGTCTGCCTTGGTGATGAGCGGACAGGTGAGCGCGTAGGCCTCGCCGTTGAGCATACGGCGGATGAGCTCCGTGCCGGTGGTGATGTTGCCCCACTGGTCGGAGCCGCCCATCTGCACCTTGCAGTTCTGCGTCTGGTAGAGATGCAGAAAGTCGTAGCCCTGTACCAGCTGGTAGGAGAACTCGGTGAACGACATGCCGTCGCCTTCGCCGTTGAAACGCTTCTTCACGGAATCCTTGGCCATCATATAGTTGACAGTCAGGTGTTTGCCGACATCGCGGATAAACTCCAGGAAGGAGAACTTGCTCATCCAGTCGTAATTGTTGACCAACAGGGCTGCGTTGGGTTCCTTGCTGTCGAAGTCGAGGAACTTGCTCAGCTGCTTCTTGATGCACTCCTGGTTGTGACGCAACGTCGCTTCGTCCAGCAGGTTACGCTCTTGGCTCTTGCCGGAGGGATCGCCAATCATGCCGGTAGCGCCGCCAAGCAAGGCAATAGGCCGGTGGCCGCAACGCTGCAGGTGCGAGAGCATCATGATGCCCACCAAATGGCCGATATGCAGTGAATCCGCCGTCGGGTCGATGCCCAGATAGACGGAACAGACTTCTTTGTTAAACAACTCTTCGGTTCCGGGCATGATGTCGTGCAACATGCCGCGCCATCTCAATTCTTGTACGAAATTCATCTTCCTTAATGGTTATTGGTTATGGGTTATAGGTTATTAAAGCTTACGGGAGAACCAGCGTAACTTTCCAAAGGTCATCCTCTTTGAGGAGATCCCATTGATTTTGACGAGGTTGGCCGTTCAAAAGGATCTTGCATTCGCAGGAACAGGTGGAGTCTGTCAAATTGTTCACGGAAGTACTCACGAATTCCACCTTGGCTTTCTTCATCTCCTCAAGACGCTCGGTGTTGTCCTTCATTCCGTTCTGGAGCTGTTTTATCACAATGTCCGACTTTTTGGTCGTGTATTGGTACATGTGAGTGAAATCAGCGGTGTAGAAGGCCTTGGCGAACTGTTCGGTGGCCGCCTCAGGGGTGTTTTTCTTCGCTTTGTTCTGGCAGGAGACCGTCGTCAACACGGCGCATACCATCATTAAAATCCAAAATCCACGTTTCATATATTCCTTATTTTAACAAGCGGCAAAGATACACATTTTTTGAATGGATAATTGATAATGGATAATTGATAATTATCCCAACAGGTCGAACCGTCTTATGCATTTCACCATCTAACCATGTAACCATGTAACCATCTAACCGTGTAACCATGTAACCATGTAACCCTAAATCACCGTAATCTTCTTATAGCGAATCCGCTTCGGAGCCTCGTTGCCGAGACGCATCTTCTTGTTCTCCTCATATTCGGTGTAACTGCCCTCGTAGAAATAGACCTGCGAGTCGCCCTCGAAAGCGAGGATGTGGGTGCAGATACGGTCGAGGAACCAGCGGTCGTGGGAGATCACCACGGCACAGCCCGCGAAGTTCTCCAGACCTTCTTCCAACGCCCGCAACGTGTTGACGTCGATATCGTTAGTAGGTTCGTCCAAGAGTAGCACGTTGGCTTCCGACTTCAGCGTGAGAGCGAGATGCAGACGGTTGCGCTCACCGCCGGAGAGTACGCCGGCCTTCTTGCTTTGGTCGGTGCCGCTGAAGTTGAACCGCGACAGGTAGGCCCGCGAATTGATGAGCCGTCCGCCCATCATGATCTGCTCGTTGCCCTCGGAAACCACCTCCCAAACACTCTTCTCGGGATCGATGACCGTGTGCTGCTGGTCCACGTAACCCACTTTCACGGTCTCCCCGACCTTGAAATCGCCGCTGTCGGGCTGCTCTAAGCCCATGATGAGGCGGAAGAGGGTGGTCTTGCCCGCGCCGTTCGGACCGATGACGCCCACAATGCCGTTGGGCGGCAAGTTGAAGTTGAGATCCTCGAACAGCAACTTGTCACCGAAGGCCTTGCGCACGTGGCACGCCTCGATGACGTTGTTGCCCAAACGCGGACCGTTGGGAATGAATATCTGCAGTTTCTCTTCTTTCTCCTTCACGTCCTCGTTGAGGAGTTTGTCGTAAGCATTCAGACGGGCCTTCGACTTGGCGTGGCGCGCTTTCGGGGCCATGCGCACCCACTCCAACTCGCGCTCCAGCGTCTTCATGCGCTTGCTCTCCTGTTTCTGTTCCATGGCGAGACGGTTGGCCTTCTGCTCCAGCCACGAGCTGTAGTTGCCCTGCCACGGGATGCCCTCCCCGCGGTCGAGTTCGAGAATCCAGCCGGCCACATGGTCGAGGAAGTAGCGGTCGTGGGTAACGGCGATGACCGTACCCTTATATTGCTGTAAATGAGCCTCTAACCATTCCACCGACTCGGCATCGAGGTGGTTGGTAGGCTCGTCCAAAAGCAGAATGTCGGGTTCGGTAAGCAGCAGGCGGCAAAGGGCCACACGGCGACGCTCACCTCCCGAGAGGTTCTTGGCGGGGGTGTCGCCGTCGGGACAGCGCAGCGCGTCCATGGCACGTTCCAACTTGGAATCGAGCTCCCATGCGTCATACTGTTCAATGAGGTCGGTAAGCTCGCCCTGCCGTTCGATGAGTTTGTTCATCTCGTCGTCGCTCATCGGCTCCGCAAACTTCATGTTCACCTCTTCATATTCTTTTAATACATCCACGATGGGTTGCACGCCCTGCATCACCACCTCCTTGACGGTGAGGTTGTCGTCGATCTGCGGTTCCTGCGGCAGGTAGCCCACCGAGTAGCCCGGCGCGAAGACCACCTCGCCCTGGTAGGACTTGTCGATTCCCGCGATGATCTTCAGCAGCGAGGACTTTCCCGCGCCGTTGAGACCCAGCACGCCGATCTTCGCTCCATAGAAGAAGGAGAGGTATATGTTCTTAAGCACTTGTTTTTGAGGCGGAAACGTCTTGCTGACGTTCACCATCGAGAAGATTATTTTTTTGTCGTCTGCCATACTGTCAATTTTGAGCGGCAAAGGTACAATTTTTTGTTTAACGGAGGCGGGGAGGTGAAAAATGAGTTGGCGACGATAGCAGCAGTGGGACGCGAAAAACGCATCCAAAAAATTAACTATTCAGAGATAGAATTGTTAAGAAAAATTCTAAATAACTGGCAATCAGATTCGGAGAAAAAACATTAAAAGTATTGGCAGAATGTAAAATCTGTTGTATTTTTGCCGAATAAAATATTAAAACCCATTGTATCGAAATAATTATAAATATCGCCGCTATGCAAACAAAAGAGACCAGTGTCTCAGACGTAAACTCAAGACATTGTAAACCAAAATATTATAAAGGAACGCTTTGTGAATTTGCAAATGATATACTTACAAAGGGACGTGGTGGCGGAACAGTATGTCGTGTTTGTGACATCGCGCCAACAATCTTGAATGATATGAAAACGAGAGGCGTTGAATTGTTGTCCAAAGATGTTGTTGTAACGCAGCGGCAAATCTTCAAGTACCGAAATCATCCGAAGACGAGAAAGGGAGCGAATATTCCTATAGAAGATTATGGGGTCATAGAAGCGACTTTGAAGGATCCTACACACATATATGAGGATACGGTCCAAAAGCGCCTTGTGTATGTGTGCTCCTACCCATACCAGGGCAACCGTTTAGTGAAAGTGGTGGTTGAACCAAATTTCAAAAATCAAGGGGTTGTGGTGAACTTAGCTAAATCGTGGGGCATTGTGCAATGTGAGAATATGCGGGGAGGGCAATATCGACTAATTCGATAAAAAAGAGGATGCGAAAGCACCCTCTTTTGCGCTGGCGGAGGGAGTCGAACCCTCAATATAGTGGCCCATTGTTATGAGTCACCCCCGCTACCATGTTGCGACCATCAACCAACGTTTCGACTGCAAAAATACATTTTTTTTAATACCACAACATTCGTTGATTTTTTTTTCTAATAATCTAATAAACTACTCGGTCCGTATGGGCGGAAAGGATTGAAACAACGGTTGCTAGTAAATTGCCAGCAACCGTTGTCAAAATATATGCATACACTCAGTATTATTGTTTCACCACCTTCCGCACGGCCACCACGTTGCCGTCCGAAACGGCCTTGATGAAATAGACGCCGGAGGCAAAACCGGACAGGTCAATCTGTGTTGTCTGCACGTCCACCACACGGATTAATTTCCCATACGCATCAAACACATGGAATTCTGTGATGGGGGAATTGTGATTGGTGATTTGGACATTGACAACGCCGGTGGTAGGATTCGGGTAAACCTTGAAATCGAAACCGTCGTAATCGTTAACACCAACTGTGATGGTGAGGTGCATTGTCACCACTGAATCGCAACCATGGACGGTCTGGAGGGTTTGGGTGTAGGTGCCGGAGGTACAGTAGTCTTGGCCGTTCCAAGTATAGCAGGAGTCGAGAGTAGTGACTTCGATAACCTCAGTCACCGAGGGATTAATGGTGAGATGGAGGGTGACGACGGAATCGTAGCCCAACTCGGAGACAAAATTCTGTGTATAGTCACCTGACGAGGTCAGAATCTGACCATTCCAATCGTAACTATCGCAAGCTTCAATTGTCACTTCTGTAGTGACAGCCACACCATTATAGACGATGTTCGAGCGCGCACCCGTGTATGTGATATCACGGGTCTGTTGCACGCAACTTTCCGTCATGACCACCTCGATTTGGTAGAATAGTGCATCACCAGCCGGGTTGTTGTCCGTGTAAGAAGTTAACGTGGAAGGCATCGTTTGGATGAGCTGCAGATTATTGTTGGCTGTTCCACGATAGAGCTTGTAGCTGGAGAACTCGAATCCTTCGTAAGGAGTCCATATCAGGTTGTAGCTGTTACCCAATCCCTGGTTGATGGTGAGATGTACCGTCTTGTGGAATGCGCTCATCGGAGTTTCTCCACCGCAGGTATCTGCCGCCGTGATTTTGTAGCGGTAAGCTCTAACAGAGGGATCAGCAGTAGCATCTACGTAAGCGTTGCTATTGCTGGCGGGAATTACGGCGAGCGGTTCAAAGATATTCGCTTGACCGTCCTCACGATAGATACGATATTCAGAAACATCAGGATCGGTAAGCGGTTCCCATACCACAAGATTGTGATCGTTGTCCACCCCTACCATACAGATGGCCGGGGTCTCGTCAATCTGCACACTACCACCCAACTGCACCATTTCAGAAACGCCCTCACATCCATAAACATCCGTGGCGGTGACCCAGTAGTAACCTGCCTCGTTGACTGTGAGTGCAGAAGAAACAGCCCCTGTTGACCATACGAAGTTGCTGTAGTTACCCGGCACCGTCAATGTGGCGGAGCCGTTACCACAGGCAGTCAAGCTGCCGTTAACGGCAATTACGGGCGTAATTGTAGGAACGATGGTCAGATGAAGTGTCACCACAGAGTCGCAACCGTTGGCAGCCGTGAAGTTTTGCGTATAATCACCACTCTGCGCGTAGCTCTGACCATTCCAAGTATATGTGGTACAGGTGGAATCTGCGAACTCGACGTGTTTGGTGTCATTCACAATTAGGTGTAGCGTCACGACGGAATCACAGCCATTAGCGGCGGTGAAAGTCTGCGTGTAATCACCAGAAGTGACATATGATTGTCCGTTCCATTCATAGCTGTCGCAGACGGTGGTTTCGACAAACTCTGCCACCGGGTGGTTGATTGTAAGGTGCAGGGTAACCACAGAATCGCAGCCATTTGCTGCAGTGAAGATTTGGATATAGTCACCAGAAACTGTGTAGTTGCTGTCGTTCCATAGGTACGAGTCGCAAGCAGTGGCTTCGACAACCTCAGACACCGAGGGGTTGACTGTGAGATTCAACGTCACAACCGAGTCACATTCGTTTGCCGCGATGAAGGTTTGGGTGTAGTTGCCAGAAGATGTGTAGGTTTGGCCGTTCCACTCGTAGCTGTCGCAAGCAGTGACTTCGACAACCTCAGACACCGAGTAATTGATGGTGAGATGTAGCGTAACAATGGAGTCGTTACCATTAACCGCCGTGAAGTTCTGCGTATAGTTACCCGATTGTGAATAGGTGATGCCATTCCAGGTGTAACTGTCGCAACTTGTTGCGCTGAACTCCGTTGTGATGGCATCCTCCAGGGTGAGGTGCAGGATAATCACGGAGTCGCAACCGTGGATGGTCTGCAATGTGTGGGTATAGTCACCGGACTCGCAGCGCGGTGTCCCGAACCACATATAGCAGCTGTCGAACGCCGTGATGTAGAGGTCGGATGAAGCGGGCTGCCAGACGTTCACCGTGACGGAGGCCATATTGCTGCAACCGTCTGCGTTGTATCCGATTACCTGCCAGTTGCCCGCAGTGATGGCTACTAACGTGTCGGCGGTGCTGCCGTTGCTCCACATATAGCTGACACCGCCGTTGGCCGTGAGAGTGGTGCTCTCGCCCGCACAGATGTCCGTGTTGCCGCTGATGGTGATAACCGGCGGTTGCGACACTAAAACGGTAACCGAGGCGGTGCTGAAGCATCCAGCCGAGCTCGTGCCGATAACGCTGTATTGACCGAACATATTCACCGGGATGGAAGGATTGGTGCTGCCGTTGCTCCATTGGTAGCTGTCCGCGCCCGTGGCGGTTAGCACTGTGCTGCCGCCGGGGCAGATGGCGGTGTTGCCCGTGATGGCCACTTCCGGTAGCGGGTTCACCGTAACCGTGGTGGAAGCCGTGGCGGAGCAACCCTCCGCGTTCGTAACCGTAACGGTATAGAGGCCGCTCACGGTAGCAGGGTAGGTGTTCGTCGTGGTGCCGTCTTCCCACAGGTAGCTCACACCGCCCGTAGCGTTCAGCGTGGCGGTCTGTCCTTCACACACCGTAGTGACGCCCGTGATGTTCGGGGTCGGCAGCGGCAGGATGGTCAGTTGCAGGGTGACAGTGGAGTCGCACCCGTTAGCCGCCGTGAAGTTCTGGATGTACTCGCCAGAGGAGGTGTAGGTGGTCTCGTTCCACGTATAGGAGCCACAGCTTTCAGCTGTGGTATCAGTGTGTTTGGACTCGTTGATGGTTAGTTGCAGAGTGACGGTGGAGTCACAACCGTTGGCGGAAGTGAAGGTCTGGACATACTCACCGGAGGTGGTGTAGGTGCTGTCGTTCCAGGTGTAGGAGTCGCAGGCGGTAACCTCAAAAGTATTTGTGACGGAGTGATTGATAGTTAGGTCAAGTGTCAGCAACTTGCAAGCCTTGACGGTATCCATATATTGCACAACCTGATCAGGACTATTGAGATAATGAACAACGCCATTTGCGTCATAATAATAGTGAACGTATTCACCATCAACATAGGAAGAATAACGATTACTCCAACCTTTAGGCCTATTCGCACAGAACAAACCTAAACTATTCCAGTAACCCCACTGATATTGATTATTATTCCAAAACAAATTCCGAGTAATCGTTAATGTAGTGTCATAATTAAAAGTGTAAACGCCTGACTCGGTGTATGAAATGTCGTTGAATGTGTGGTTTTCACAACCGACATAGGTGATTTCATCGAATACGGTGGGATGTATGATAAGATATCGGGTTACAGTGGAATCGGAACCACTTACATTTGTTAAATTCTGATAATAAGTACCAGACTCTGTTAATGAGTCTCCGGAAGCAAATCCAACTATTGTCGTCCCTGTAGATGTTGTACCACTAATGAAAAGGCTGTCTCCTTGCCAAATATAATTTCCACATTCTTCGTTATAAAGGTATTGAATGTCTTTGAACATAATTCTCGTATTCCAAACCACAGTGGAGTCGCAGCCGATTGATGACAGGCCTGTTAAAGTATCAAAAACATCGTAATAGGTACTATCTTTATAAGTTCTGTCCAAATAGAAGTCCTCCCAGATAGAATTATCTCCAGGCAAATTTCTGTAATCATACACTTCGATATAACTGAACGATGCAATGTTAGTAGAGGAATCGTAGGCCAAAGATATATATGTACTATCAATCCACTCAAATGTTGTCAACATGGAGTCCGCCCATTGTGCATATTTATCCGGGGCTATTATGTATTGATATAAATATTTCTGCCCTTTGATAGATATGGTTGTTCCGTTTGAATTATAATAGTAATATCCAAATACAGTATCGTTCACTATGGTGGTATCACGCTCGAGGTGCAGCGTGTCCGTTCCTTGGCACCCGTTCGCAGTGACGTACTCATATGTGTATGTTCCTGGTTCACGATACGGATGACCGTGCCAGTAATAATCATCGCATATCAAGGAGGCGTATTCCACATTATGCGTGTTAGTTACCGTTAGACGTTGTATTACCTGGAACTCACATCCGTTTTCAGTAGTAAATGACTGTATGTATTCCATTGAGGATGTATAGGTTGAATCGTTCCAAACCAAGCTATCGCAGGCTGACACTTCATGAAACGTATAGGTTGGGGTAACAGTAAGATGCAGATAGTGAATCGTGTCTGCAATTTCGTCTGTGTGTGATGAATTGGGTACTAAATGGGGGAACGATCCGGCCTCACGGTATATAGTCCCAAAAAAGTTGATGCTGTCACCTTCGCAGATAGTATCATACACATTATTCACTATTGGGGTGACGAGTTGTTGGCTGTGGTATTGCGGGTTGATTCGGTAAAGGCTGTCAAGTGTTATACCATTTGGGGTCACTGCATAACTGTGCGGAATAGTCACCAAACAGAGTTCCAACTCCTGCACACCTCCTGCCTCAAGGTTGAAAGGACCCACGGAAGCAAGGCCACGACGGTCGGAGGGTTCGTTACCCACGTTGGCTTCTGTCCATCCGTCAGTTCCATATTGGCTTGAGTTAGGGTCAACACCATGAGTGCCTAAATTACAGTTATCTGTGAGGGCGGGAAACATGAAGTTGCACTCCGGGCCATTACCACCGTTGGAGGTATGACCGTTACCGCCATATCTTACATGCGATCCGTCTTTCCAAACACCACGCATCAAGTTGTAATATTCCGCTGCAAATTGCGGATCACTGGTCACTGAATAGTCATTGGCGTGATAAACAAATCCAGTCAAGCCATAGCGCTCGTTATCCACAATACCGTCCCCGAAACCATCGGTGCCGTTTATGCCATATTCATTGAGTCCATTGTTCATAAACGTTGAACAATCTGAACTACTGGTATAAGCAGGGTTGTCTTGTCCGTCGGCGGGCATTAGCGGACCTGAGAGTAGCGTGAGAGTCTGCACAGGCCATAAGGAATCGTACGCCCAATACTGGCCAGTTCCATCAATTTCAGACCCGTTGTAACAATAAGCTGTATTCTTCATAACATCACAGCCCACATAATCATCGTAAGCATAACCTAAATCCCAGTCATTCCATAAGCCGATATATGTCTGGTGGTATTCGTTTTGTGAACGGTTGAATAACTTGTATTTAATAAAGAGCGTATTATTCATGATAGAATCTTCCGGCGCATCAAAAGCATACACCATCACATGAACCTCAACCCCCATAGGTGCCCCTTGACTCTCTCCGTGTTGTGCATAATTATCGTTGAAGATAACAAATTGTGCCATGTCACCTGGAAAGTCAGGATAGTCACCTTGTGTGGGATCATAATGGTTGTCACCGTCGATGTCAATAAAGGGGGCAAGTAACCAGGCTTGGCCCTTAGTGGTATCGCCATGTGCGGGCCATTCAAGGATATGCTGCGGAACAGTGTATTCGGGATTTTGACGGCAAGCCATGAACTCCAGCACCTCCTTTCGTGTTATCTTGAAAGTGCGGTCCCATTTTCGCAATGTTTCCTCATCAATGGAAGCGTCTATGGTCGATAATGGTCCAGGCCAAGTTTCATAGCCTTGTTGTCTGAATCTTTCTGCAAAAACATGCAAGTTGTTTTGTCCATCTTTGCCGCCCATCCAGAATGAATAATTAAATAACGGTCGTTTGTCAGCCCCTTTCGGTACAACATAGTCAGCATTGTGAGTTTCTTCATCATAGAACCACGCACCACTGTGAGGCGACACTGGTGCGTCTATATTATTGACATCAATTCGATTGTCACAACTGACTATGATATTAGATAAGTCGAAGAGGTTGTGGCTTTGTGCCACATATAAATCATTGGTGGTAAAAGAGAACAGGGGCGCGTTGTTGTTAACAGGATGATCAGGTCCAGTGCCCACTGCAGATGTGTATTTCATGAATGGTCTTGATACTCGGATGCTGACAGTGGCCTCGTTTGCCAACCATTCTGTTTCCAGCCCCTGTTTCGGCATCGGGATACCTGTCCACATTACATTGTTGAACACCTGCATCTTTTTAGCCTTGCGAGAGTTCCTGTCATAGTCGGTCTCGTATAGGGTATTGAATTTTTCCTTCAACCATTTCCCCTCATCATAAACTCCACATTCGTAATACGGATAAGACACCCCATCTGAGCCGGTAAAAACTCCACCGTGGCTAACTCCTTGAACGGTTGTTGTATAGCCATCGTTATTGTAGTTACGTTGCTGAGCAACATTGCACGTGTTGCCGGAGCTTCCGCAAATATAAACATAATGCCTGCCACCGTACAAAGGTTCGCCCAAGATTTCATGGTCACATAAAGAGCTGGAGTACAACGCGTTGTATTCTTCTTGGGTCATGGGGATAGGGTTGCCGGCATCGTCTAATATGTAGTTGTCCTCATTGTTTTTTCTGAAGGCATATACATTTGTAGGGTTGAAAATCATGTCGTTACCATGGTTGTATTCGTCTTCGGAGTTCTCGGCGAACATAATGTTGAGACGTTCGCCAGTCTCCACATTGATGGCATATCCAGGAAACCAACCAAATCCGTATGTCCCACTGTTGTCGGGATTGCCGTTTTTGTCGACCGAAGGGCAGGCCTTGGGTTCATGTCGGATATTTTGATAAGTTTGTCCATTAAAATGCTGAATGACTTTATAGTTCGATTCGACAGTTCCGGAACCGGATTCCAAGACGAGTGCACGAGTCCATAGAGAGGTGTCTGGGGTGAATATTATATCTACAGAATAAAGATTTGTCAATGTTTGGTTATACCTTGACCTGTTGGGTACCGATTCAAGAAAACGGAAATCGTAATAGGCGGGGGAGGGCATGTTGTTCCCAAATATCACGTCTTTGGTAAGAAATTGCGCTTTAGGACCTCCGTCGTATGGAGAACTCAGCATATAGGGTGCCCATGAACCCTGCGCCACATGCTCATACTGGCCGTAGTAGTCCATGTATCCTCTTGTGCTATTTGTCCCTCCCCAAGTAGTTGTCGTGTTATAGAGATTGAAGAAATCTTCGGTGCGCCACTTCGAGTAGTCACATTCAGCCATACTCGGTTGGCCAGAGTAACATACCCAATAATGTGTTGATTTGTAATGTCCTGCACGAATCCAGTTGTCCGGAGTGGAAGTTTCGGCATCTTTCAACCCATCCAACCACTGAACATCACCATGATATATCACTTGTGATCCGATTAGATCTGGTTGTGCGTAATGTGTATAGTTTTGATATGTATTTCCACCGTGTGTGCTAACATGAAACGCCAAATTTTTGTCATGGATGGAAAACGGATGGTTCTTCATGGTTATGGCAATGCCATGTCCTTCAACAATTTCCTCTTTCCCTTCTTCGATAGTATATTGCGACATATACTCACCGAGTTGCGTACCAGTTGAATCATACCATTTAAGTTTCCAAAAGTTGTCATAATCATTTAAACTTAAATAGTATTCGTAAGGCTTTAGTTCAGAGGGATTTGTTACCCGAACCACCACTGGAGACGCACCATGTTCATATTCCACTTGCTGCACTTTCCAGGGTGCGCCAGACATGATGTTGTCTCGTGTTTGTTCGGTGATTTCCAGCCAATTGCCTCCATTACCTTGTCCTTCGAGACGTTTGACTTTTGGATAAAGGTTATTCGCTTCTTGCGCGAACAGTCCCATGATGCCCATCATCATAATGAGAAGGCTAAAACAGTGTTTCGTTTTTTTCATACTCTTCTTTTTTATGTTTGTACTAATTGGATTTCAGCCGGTTATAAACCGTTTCCGCCTTCCAACACAAACACAAAAAAATCGTGAGCCTGTTTTGTACTGCACGAAAGGTTCTGGACTACCTATACCACAAACAAAAAGCCCACGATTTACATCGCAAGCGGTTCGTTTCTTTCTGTGGTATTGCTGAAAATTGTCCAGATTCTCGTGCAACAAAGAAAAGCGAAAACGCTTTATGTCAATATGTTATAATTTCAGTTTCTCTTTTTAATGTTTTTTGGGGTTTGGTGAAAAATTGGGGTTGATATTTCAGGGTGCGAAAATACGAAAATTATTGGGTTGCGGTCATATTACGGAAAATTTTGATGTTGCACAATTTGTAGAGACGCATAATTATGCGTCTCTACAACGTGGGTATTCCGTTGCGTTTCCCCGCAGATGGCAATGTTTCACGTTTCAACACCGTGGGTGTTCCGTTGCGTTTCCCGCGGGCGGATTACAATATTGCGGTCGGGGACCGCAATATTCACGTGCGTCACCCATAAAATCCGTCCTCCTCCCATTTAGCCACGTTGTTTTCAATGTAATCCATGATGAAATACAACTCGTCCATGTTTCGGATGAGGTGTTCGTAATATCGAGGCTGCCATTCAAACGGAATTCGGTTTTGCCGTGAGAATTTGGTGACACCGATTTTGAATCCGCGCATCACCGATGCCAGATTTCTCGATTGAGGGCCGAATCGGTTGTTTGGCACGATGACGTTGTTGGTTTGTCGTGTTTGCCCATTCTGTTGCGATTCTCCCGGTTGTAGAGACGCAAAATTTCGCGTCCCTTCGATGGGGTTAATGGTCAAAATCCCATGAATATGGTTGGGCATGATTACCCGAGACAACGTTTGGACGTGCGGGAAATGCGATGGGATTTCTTGCCAGCACACATCGGCATTTTTGCCAATTTCCGACAGACTCATTATGTGATTTCCAGTGGCATCGTTTGTGATTTCCCCGAAAGAATGTTCTCTGTTTTTTGTACAGATGGTCACGAAATAGGTTCCGTGCCTGTAATCATGCCAAGGTGCGCGTGCGGACGGTATGCGATACCGGTTCTTGAATAATTCGTTTGTCATTGTTTTCGTTTTTAAGGTTCTGACGGCTAAATCAACGTTTTATTTGTTCAAGGGTTTTCTTTTTTTCGACAATTGAGGTAAACAGGATCGGTTTACACCCTGTGTAGAGACGCAAAATTTTGCGTCTCTACAACGTGGGATAATCGTCACATTTCTCCGCGGATGGCAATAATCTGTCGTTCTATAACCCCGCCAATCTGTTATAATTTCAATCACTCTTTTGGTGTTCTTTTGGGGTTGGTGAAAAATTGGGGGTTATAGTATTCTATTGTTCGTCCATTTCGGACAGATATTGTTCAATTTGGGCTTTGAGAGGAGGGAGGTCGTTCTCTATAACATGGAGCACACGCCCCGGTTGTATGTTGTAATAGTCATGCACAAGCACGTGCCGCATACCTTCAATATCCTCCCATGCGGTCATAGTATGCTCCTCCTTGAATTCCTTGGAGAGTTTATAAACGGCCTCTCCGATGATTTCAATGTTTTTTACGACACCATAATAGATTAATACATCCTGAAGTAAACTTTCCAGATTTAACGTTGGAATTCTGCCTTGAATCCTACTAATGGCATCATAGATGTGATGAAGTCGTTCTTTGTCTCTAACAGGCTCTCTCATAGATCAGTTTTTTATCACGATTTGCACTTTCAACCGCAAATGGCAAAAGCGTACCCTCTTCAACGAGATCAACTTCCCTATGGAGGAGTTTTTTCAAATTGACGTACATGTTGGCTATTTTCATCAATCCAACCGGCTTGCTGTCATCATATACCACCAAAATGTCCACGTCACTGTCCTCCGTTTCCTCCCCACGCGCATACGAACCGAAGATCCAAGCCTTCAACACCGGCTGGGTCTTGAAATACTCGCGGATGGTCTCTATCATTTCCGTGCTCATAATCGTCTTCTTTTGCAAAGGCAAAAATACATTTTTTATATATACAACACGTGAAGACGCAAAAATTTGTTTCTCAACTGCTTTCCCTGGCGTGTCACACCCTTACAACCTTTCTTTTCAACAATTTTTCAACCGCTGAAAATCATACCACAAAAATTGTATATTTGCGGCCTTAAAAATATTAGGTTGAGATAGTTATAAATATTTATAAATCAAACAATTAATAAAAGTAAGATGAAAAACAAAGGACTGATTTTATTCTTCACTATTCTAATTGCATTGGTCTGCGTCTATTGTCTGTCGTTCTCATTCGCCTCATGGCGGGTGGAGAGCAAGGCGGCGAAATACGCCAACGACCCCGCAGCCATCGAGGAGGTGAAGAAGCTGGCAAACGGTGACGTTATGCTGGAAAAACACTTGGTTGACTCCGTGATCGACGCTCGTACCCGTCAGTATCTGACCGGCATGAACGATTCGACTGTCTATCTCGGAAACACCTACAAACAGTGCAAGTACAAAGAGTTGAACCTGGGTCTGGACCTGAAGGGCGGTATGAACGTGACCCTCGAGATCTCCATGCCCGACGCTGTCAAGAGCTTGGCCACCAACACCGAAGACCAACTCTTCAAGAACGCCTTCGAGAAGGCCCAAGCGGAATACGCCAAGACGGTGAACGGCGACTTTATCGATATCTTCGTGAAGAACTTCAACGCCGAGAAGAAAGCGCTGGGACTTAACAACGCCAACCTGCGCACCTACTTCGGCGAGCGTTCCGGCATGAAGAACGCGACCGACGACCAGATCATCACCTTCATCCGCAAGGAGAGCAACGAGATCGTCGATCGTACCTTCAAGATCCTGCGCACCCGTATCGACCGTTTCGGTGTGGCACAGCCCAACCTGCAGATGCTGCAAGGCGGCCGTATCCTCGTGGAGCTTCCTGGCGTGAAGGAACCCGAGCGTGTCACCGACCTGTTGAAGAGCACCGCAAAACTGGAGTTCTGGGAGGTCTATCATGATGCCGTGGGCGGCAAATCCATCCAACAACGTTTCATGGAAGCCGACGCCAAACTGGCCGAACAGCTGAAGAACAAGAAAGAGGCCCAGCCCGCCGAAAACGAAGCTGACGCCGCCATCGACGCCGCTCTGAATGCCGACACCACCCTCGCCGCTGCCGATGCTGCCGCTCCCGCGGATGAAGAAGACGAAGAGGAAGACGAGGACGAGACTGAAATCGGCGAGGGCGCGATCCTCAGCCACGCCGTCACCGGCGGTTACAATGTCATCGCTTATTTCAAGGAAGCTGACATGCCGAAGATCGACCAGATGCTTCCCGAGCTGGAGCGCATCCTTGGCGACCCCAACGTGGTCTTCTACTGGGGCTCCCCCGAGAAATTGAACAACGGCGTCACCGCTTTCCCGCTCTACCCGTTGAAGAAGAAAAACGACCGTATCGGACCGCTGTTGAGCTCTGAGACCATCGGAGGCAACCGCGTGGTGCGCACCGCCCGTCAGGACGTTGACCAAAACAACCGCGTGGTCGTGACCATGTCGATGGAAGACCAGGCTGCCGACGAGTGGCGCAAGATCACCCGCGAGGCTGCCGCCAAGGGTACCGCCGACAATCCCACCTGTATCGCTATCGTGCTTGACCAGTTCGTCTATTCCGCCCCCAGCGTGCGCGGCGAAATCCCGAACGGCAACTCTGAAATCTCCGGTCACTTCTCCATCGAAGAGGCCAAGGACCTCGCCACCGTCCTGAACTCCGGTAACCTGGAGGCTGGCGTCAACATCGTGCAATCCGAAATCGTCGGACCTACCCTCGGTAAGGAATCCATCCGTTCCGGTTTGCTCTCCTTCCTCGGCGCCTTCCTGTTGGTGGTCATCTACATGTTCTTCTACTACAGCCGCGCCGGTCTGGTTGCTGACCTCGCCCTGTTGTTGAACGTCTTCTTCATCATCGGCGTGCTCGCCTCCATGGGCGCCGTGCTGACGTTGCCCGGTATCGCAGGTATCGTCCTGACCTTGGGTATGGCCGTCGATGCGAACGTGATTATATATGAACGCGTGCGCGAGGAGGTTCGCGCCGGCAAGGGCATGCGCGTGGCTATCGACGAGGGCTTCAAGAACTCCTACTCCGCCATCATCGACGGTAACGTCACCACCTTGATCACGGCCATCGTGCTGTACATCTTCGGTTCCGGCCCCATCCAAGGTTTCGCCACCACGTTGATCATCGGTATCCTCTCCTCCCTCTTCACCGCCATCCTCGTTTCCCGCGTGATCATCGAGGCCCGTTTGAAGAGAGGCAAAGAGTTCTCCGTCGGCACCCCGCTCACCATCAACGCCTTCACCAACACCCATTTCGACTTCCTCAGCACCCGTAAGGTGTTCTACATCGTGTCTGGTGCCTTGATGCTCATCTCCATCATCTCCTTCTGCACCCTCGGTCTGCAACGCGGTGTTGACTTCACCGGCGGTCGTAGCTATGTGGTGCGTTTCGACAAGGATGTCGTCACGAAGGATGTCCGTGAGGCGATCATCAAGGAATTCGGTGGTTCTCCTGAGGTGAAGACCTTCGGTAGCAACAACCAAGTCCGTATCGTGACCAACTACAAGATTGAGAGCAACGACGTGCAAGTTGACCAAGAGTGTGAGAAGAAACTCTACGTCGCGTTGAAGGGCTTCTACGAAAAACAGAACCTGAGCGAATACGACTTCACGCACCTGACCAACGACGAGCGTGGTATCCAGTCTTCTTCGAAGATCCAGCCCACCGTCGCCCGCGAGCTGTTGCGCAACGCCATCTGGGCCGTCTTGGCCTCCCTGGTGCTCATCTTCATCTACATCGCCATCCGTTTCCGCAACTGGCAGTTCGGTATGGCCGGTGTCTTCGCTTTGTTCCACGACTCCTTCCTGACCATCGGTATGTTCTCCTTGTTCTACAAGGTGCTGCCGTTCACCATGGAGATCGACCAGAACTTCATCGCCGCTATCTTGACGGTGATCGGTTACTCCATCAACAACGTGGTGGTCATCTTCGACCGTGTGCGTGAGAACTTGGCCCTGTATCCGAAGCGCAGCAACTACGACAACTTCAACGCCGCCATCAACGGCACGTTGGGTCGTAACGTGAACACCGCCGCCACCACCTTGGTCACCCTGTTGGTGATCTTCATCTTCGGCGGCGAGGTCATCCGCGGTTTCGTGTTCGCCATGTTCCTCGGTATCGCCTTCGGTACCTACTCCGGCATCTTCGTGTCCAACCCGTTGGCATACGACCTGCTGAGACTGAAAAAGGACAAGAAAGGCAACAAAGAGGAACTGAAAAAGTAATCCGGTTTTACCCCAATAACTAAGGAAGTGCCATCGTGATACGGTGGCACTTTTTTCTTTGGCCGTTGGCCATTGGCTGTTGGCCAAAAAAATTGTATCTTTGCCGCTTAATTTTTTTGGAATGAGAAACGACAACGACAGACGAAGAAACCACCGCAGAAACGACGGAGCGGGTCCTCAGAAAGAGAACAACGAGAATGCAAATATAGCTGACAACAAGAAAGTTGAAGCCACCGCAGAGAACAAGGAACCTCAATCGGACAAGCCGCAGGGACAACCCGCGAAGACGAAAGGAGAAGGCGGCAACAAGCCCCAGAACGGCAATGGTAACGGCAACCGGAAGGACAACAACCGCCGCCGCGAGAGAAACAAAGCCAAGGGCGAGCGATTGCTTAAAGACCCGTCTTTAGAGCACAGCGAGGACGAGTCGGAAGAGGATCGCGAGTATTTCGACACGATGACCCCCGAGGAACTGGAGGAGATCACCAAGATGATGCGCAAGAAAACCGCGCCCATCGACAAGCAGGACCTCGAAAGCAACGTGCCCGCCGGCGAGGACTGGGAGCCCTACCTCGACATGGATATCCGCACAGGTGTCTCCTACGAGGCCGACAAGATTGCCGGCAACATCTTCCACACCCGCGGTCTGAAGGACACCCCCAATCCCGAAAGCGCCCACTGCGCCCAGTATCAGTACAGTTCCTGCAAGCTGCCCTCCTACAACTGGATGGACAACCTCGAAATCGGCCTCGACTACTTGGAGTTCCCCATCGCGGAGGTACGCTTCAAAAACAGCCACAAGGACTTCTACCTGCTGCCCCCGAACATCGCGTTCAAGGTGGGCGACATCGTGGCCGTGGAATCGAGTCCGGGCCACGACATCGGCATCGTCTCCATGCTCGGTCTGCAGGTGCAGCGGCAGATGCAGACCAAGCGCGTAAAAATCGAAAACGTCACCAAGAAGCTCTACCGCCACGCCCGCTACGCCGACATTGAGGAATGGATCGCCACCGTGGACAAGGAGTACACCACGATGCTCTCCTCGCGCTACACGGCATGGGATCTCGACCTGAAGATGAAGGTCAACGACGTGGAGTACCAGGGCGACGGCACAAAGGCCATCTTCTACTATTCCGCCGAAGAGCGCGTGGATTTCCGCGAGCTCATCAAGATTCTGGCCGAACAGTTCCATATCCGTATCGAGATGCGCCAGATCGGCGTGCGCCAAGAGGCGGCTCGGTTAGGCGGCATCGGTTCCTGCGGCCGCGAACTTTGCTGTTCGCAGTGGCTCACCAATTTCCAGTCCGTCTCCACCAGCACCGCCCGCACCCAGCAGCTCTCCCTCAATCCGCAAAAGCTTGCCGGCATGTGCGGCAAACTCAAATGCTGCCTCAACTTTGAGCAGGAGACCTACCAGCGTGAGCTCAAGGAGTTCCCATCCTCGCACACGGTCCTTAAAACCCAAAAAGGCAAGGGCATCTACAACAAAATCGACATCTTCAAGAAACTGGTGTGGTACTCCTACCAGGACGACCCCAACAACCTCTTCTCCATCCCCCTCGACCGCGTGAAGCAGATCATCAAGATGAACGAGCAGGGCAAGATGCCCGAAAACCTCGAAAGCTTCGCCGTCGTCAACCAGAAGAAGATGGAAGAGGGCGGCAATGTGAGCGCCGAAGAACTCAAAAACATCGCAGACTCATAACCCTCCTGCCCCCCTAAAAGGAGGGGTATCATCACCCTTACGACATATAACAATGAAAAGAATTTACTTGATAATCAGTTTGTTTGCGATGTTGCTCTTGGCCGGCTGCAATCATAAAACCTACTACGGCCACATCCAGACGCTCCCGCACGAGAAATGGGCGGTCGATAGGCCGCTCTACTTCAAGTTGAACATCGAGGACTCGATGCAGTACTACAACATGTACATACAGCTGCGCAACACCACCGACTTCGAAACGCAGAACTTTTACGTCTTCATGAAAACGAAATACCCCGACGGCCACACCGAGCAGGACACCCTCGGGTTTATTCTCTGCGACAAGTTCGGCAATTGGACCGGACGCGGGCAGGGACGCCTGAAAGACAACAAGTTCCTGTTCCAACCGAAGGTGCGATTCCCCTACAACGGCGAGTACATTTTCACCGTCACGCAGGGCATGCGAGAGGACGAGGTGGAAGGAATCGAGAGTTTCGGAATTATTTTGGAGAAATGGGAGGAGTGAGACGTAAGACGTGTGACGTGTGATTTGAAACCTGAAACTTGTATAGAACAATGATGAAAACAAACATGGGCGATCACGACAATTATTACCCGAGCATTTCATGGCCGGCGGAGGGAGCAGATATCATGTTCCCGCAGCCCGGTCGTTCGGAATTCCACGGGTATTCGGATAATTTCTTTTGGAAAGTATTGAATGAAAGTGATTTGCGCGACCTATTGCATCGTGACGTTCACTTGGATGTGCCGTGTCGTGCGATTCCTTACGAACCTGCTTTTGTGTTGGCAGACAAAACAGGCCGGTGGTTCGTGGATGTTGAAATCGACGTGCCCTACCACGGATGGTACCGCGTGCCGCTGCATCATATCGACAGCAAGGATGCGGTTCGCGATGGCTATTTCAACGAATGCGGATGGACGGTGGTACGGTTTTCAGAACAGCAAGTGCGGAAAGAACCCGGAGCCTGTTTGGAGCTTATCCGCATGGCGGTCAGGAAATTGCAAGGCGACATTTCGGATATCACCTCGAACGTGACCCCCGAAAAGCGGTGGACGTTCAAAGAGGCGGTAGAGATGGAGCGCAACCTCTTCAGGGAGAAGTACTTGGGCATCCAAACATTCGGACAGCCGGAGTGTTTGCAGGAACTGCGGGAGAAGATCTGCGAGCAGCGTGTTGCCGTCCCGCAACGACCCGAAATCATCTTCGACGAGGCGACACACACCTACGCCGACAAGCGGAACACCACCGGCACTGCCGATTACACATCCGTAACCACGCTCATCGAGAAGTTCTTCCCCTATTTCGACGAAGAGGCCTATATTGAGAAGTTCATGAAGGAATCCGGAAAGACACGCGAGGAGGTGGTGCGCAAAATGTTGGAGCCTTCCGAGCGCGGCACCTTCATGCACCAGCAGATCGAATACTTCCTCAAAGGGAAACCGCACGAGGAAGACTTCAAGGAGTTCCAGCTCTTCCAGAAGTTCCACGAGGAGCAGATCCTGCGCCGCGGTCTCGAATTTCACGACGCGGAGATGATTGTCACGCTTCCGCAATACAGCATCGCCGGCACCGTGGACGCGCTTTTCCGCAAGCCCGACGGCACCTTCGTGATGGTCGATTGGAAGCGCAGCAAAAACCTCATCATCGACGGCTACCCAAAGAAATACGGCACCGGCCGCGGCATCTCCATCCTCTCCCACCTCGACAATTCCAGCTATTACCACTACGAACTCCAGCAAAGCTTCTACAAATACATCCTCGAAACCGAATACGGCATGAAGATCTCGTCCATGATTCTTTGCGTCCTCCACCCCGATTACGACCGATACTACCCCATCAAGCTCGGCGAGTACCGATTGCCGGAAGTGCAGGAGATGATTGCGGCGCATGTTTCAATGTACAATTAGCAATGTACAATGTACATTTAATACGACAACCTTCAAACACTAACAACCATTACCAAAATGTCCTTCCTAACCCAACTATCCTCCGCCATCGAAATCCAGCAGCAACGACAGGACGAAGAGTACAACGATCTTATGAGCAGGCCGTTGCAGGAACGGGTGAACCGGGGTTACACCATGACCAACCTGCACGCGGAGTTCGAGTTCTTCGACGGGGCTCCCACCCGCTGGCTTCCCGCGCCGGTGCTGCCAAAACGCTACATCAACCGAGTGCGCATCCACTGCGAATACAACATCTCCAAATTCCGCGAGGGCACGCAGGTGCGACTCAGCCACGGGCCGCTCAGCTTCCTCATGGAAATCGAGCAGGACGGGGTGAACGACTTCGTGCTGCAAACCAGCAGCTACGAGTATCAACGCAACGTATTGGACACCAGCTGCTTTCCCCTCGATGGCTGGGAAATCAACGCCGTAAACACCGACATCACCCAACGTTTGCTGCGCTCCACGTGGGAGAATCTCTACGGCAATCCCGACTTCTGCGACCATCTCGAACGTTTCCTCACGGGACAGTTCCGCAACCAGTACCGCGAATCGCCGTCGCCTTGCTGCGGCAACCCATCGCAAAACGAGGCCATACGCAAAGCCTTCACCTGCAATTACTTCCACCTGATTCAAGGGCCTCCTGGCACGGGCAAGACCTTCACCATCGCGAAAATCGTCTATTATCTGATGAAAATGGGCAAGAAGGTTTTTGTGACCGCGCCCACACACACCGCCATCAACAACTGTCTCAACGCCATCGCGAATGAGTTGCAGGATGCCTCCATGGTGGTGAAGGTCGGGGAGCGATACCAAGCGGACGAAATCGTGCACAATCCGTACATCACGCGCAAGAAATCGTTGAAACTGTATGATTATCAACACAGTGACGAGTATTCGAAAGCGGGGTTTGTCATCGGCGGAACTCCGTTCGCGCTTTGTTCTCCTGCTTCCAAAAAGTTAGAGGGCTGGCAATTCGACTACGTGATCATGGACGAGGCCGCGCAGATGAGCATCCCGTTGGCATTGCCGACCATCATGCGCGGACGTCGGCTCATTTTCGTGGGCGACCACCAGCAGCTCGACCCCATCGTGCCGCAGGACACCGGCAACAAGTTTTTCGACTGCAGCATCTTCAAACGGCTCGTCGACCTCTACCCGCAGGACATCACCCTGTTGGACCAATCTTACCGCCTGAACGACAACCTGATACACATCCCCAACCGGCTGTTTTACGGCGACCGGATTTCCGCCGCGCACACATTGGAACGGCCCTACACCGGCTTTGTCTGTCCCGCCGCGCCGCAAATCGTCAACCACCCCTCCAACGAGCTGTTGGTGGTGCATCACGAGTTCGACTCGCTCGGAAGGTCGCCTTACGAGGCCAACCTCACCGCCGATATCGTTTCGGACCTGCTGCACAATGGCGTGCCGGTCAGTGAAATCGGGATTATGAGTCCGTACCGGGCGCAGATCCGCGAAATCAAACGGGCCCTTTCGGAGCGTCCAGACATTTCAGAAGAGACTGTCAACCAGCTCTTTATCGACACCGTAGAGCGGATGCAAGGACAGGAGAAGGACTACATTCTCTACAGCATGTCCAATTCCAACCCGGCGGAGGTGGAGGACCGTCTGGAGTTCTTCTACAGTCCGAACCGGCTGAACGTGGCTCTCACCCGCGCCCGCGTGAAGTGCATCGTCATCGCCAACGAGAAGATATTCACCTTCTGCGACGAATTGTGCCGGCAATCCAGCACGTCGGACCAATTGCGTGACGGCGCGGAAATTTTCCGTCAATATTTCCAAATTGCCACGAAATTGGAGATGATTACCGAGGATGAAGATTGGTAAAGACACAACATTTTGCGTCTCTACACAGACCTTAACCACTAACCCATGACCCTAAACCATAAACCTTAAACCATAAACGAAAAAAATTGTATCTTTGCCGCCGATTTCATTCTAACTAAAATATTATCATTGTATGGCAACAACTGCTGATTTTAAGAACGGCCTCTGTATCGTTCACAACAACGAAATTTGGTCAATCGTGGAATTCCTGCACGTGAAACCCGGCAAGGGCAACACCTTCGTCCGCACGAAACTGAAAAACCTCAAAAACGGTAGAGTTCAAGAGTTCAGATTCGACGCCGGTATCAAGATCGAACTTGCCCGCGTGGAGCGCCGTCCTTACCAATTCCTGTATAAAGAAGGTGACACCACCTACATCTTCATGCACACCGAGACTTACGAGCAACTTCCCATCGAGAAGGACCTCATCAACAACCCCGACCTGCTCAAGGAAGGCCAGGAGGTGGAAATCAACTACGACACCGACACCGACACCCCGCTCACCTGCGAACTTCCCCCGTTTGTGGATCTGGAAGTCATCGAGGCTGATCCCGGCGTGAAGGGCGACACCGCCACCAACTCCCTCAAACGCGCTGTGGTGGAGACCGGCGCCGACGTTTATGTGCCGTTGTTCATCAACGTGGGTGAGAAAATCAAGGTTGACACCCGCACCAACAAATACTCCGAACGCGTTAAAGAGTAACCTTTCCGCATGATTTTTCGTCAGTCGCTTACTTTAGACGAACTGATACAACTGATTGGACATCCTGTCACCGTCAAGGGGAACGCCTCCGTGAGGGTGACAGGAGTTAATGAGTTGCACTCCGTCCGCACAGGAGATCTCACTTTTGTGGACAGCGAGAAGTATTACAACCGCATCCTGCAAAGCGAGGCTTCTGTCATCCTGATCAACAGTGAAGATGCGGAATGTCCTGAAGGCAAGGTTCTGCTCGTTACCGAAGATCCGCTCCGCGACTATCTCAACGTCGTAGAGCACTTCGTGCATTTCACGCCGCAAGACACCGCCATCCACCCGAGCGCGGTCATCGGCGAGGGCACGGTCATCCAGCCGCTGGTTTTCATCGGCGAGAACGTGCGCATCGGCAAAAACTGCATCATCCACTCCAACGTGAGCATCTATGCCAACACGGTCATCGGCGACAATGTGGTCATTCATTCCAACACCACTGTCGGCGCCGACGCCTGCTACTACCAGAAGCGGCCCGAAGGTTGGCTGAAGCTGACCTCCTGCGGCGACACCTACATCGGCAACGATGTGGAGATCGGCTGCAACTGCTGCATCGACCGCGGCGTCTCCGGCACCACTTACATCGACGACGGCACCATCTTCGACAACCTCGTGCAGGTGGGCCACGACACGCACATCGGCAAGCGCGTGCTCCTCGGCGCCCAATGCGGCATTGCCGGCTGTACTTACATCGACGACGATTGCAAAATCTGGGCAAAGGCAGCGGTCAACAAAGACCTATACGTGGCCAAAGGCACGGTGTTGTTAGCTCTTTCGGCCATCGATAAGGATGTGAAGGAGGAGGGCAGGACTCTGTTCGGAATGCCTGCCGGTGACGCCCCCGCACGCTGGCGCGAGATGGCCATGATGCGCAAGCTGCCTGATCTTTTCAAGGAATTGGAGGAGATCAAGAAACGATTAACGTAAACTGTAGAGACGTGCCATGGCGCGTCTCTACAACGAACCGAAAACCAAAATATGACCGACACAGCATACATGATACTTTACTCCGCCAACCTGGCCTTCATCATCACTCACCTTTATGGGTGGCTGCTGAAGTGGTTTTACAAGCCGGAGGCCTACAGGGAACACTTCTACGAGCTGTTTCCTGCCCAAAAGGCGGTGGGTATCATTTACCTGCTGCAGATTTTTGAACTGCCTTACCTGCTGCAAATTGGCGACAGCGACGCGCTGCTTTACGTCAACGCTTTCTCGCTACTCTTCTTCTCCATCCAAATGCTCATCATGTGCGAGGGGTACTTCTTTCCGGAAAACAAACACCGACTCAATGGTTATTGGCTGTTTATACCCGCTGTGGTGGTGCTACTGCCAATGTTCCTGCAGGCAATCAATCTCATTTCCATGCCCGAAGGATGGCGCATTTGGACCGTAGGAGCTGTGAGTCTCCTCTTTATGGCATACTTTTCCCTTTCCGTACGTATGGCACTGAGAATCAGGAATGCAGTAAGGCGAGCCAACGAGGACCAATATGCCGACAGCGACGACTTCCCTGTACGTCTCGCCAATCTTATCCGCTGGATACCCACTTTGGTACTTATATTATTGGCCATCAATTTCTATGCAGACGATGTATGGGTAAAATTTGGAAGAGATATCCTATTCACTGTGGCTAATGTGTGGTTCTGCATCCTCACGCTGAATCCCTGGAGAAAGGTTGCTAGTACAGAAAATTCTGATTTTACCGAATACCTAAATGATTCAGAAAACACAGAAAACAATGAAAGCCAAACGAATGCAGAAAAACTCGAAAATACCGACATAGTCCACCATGTCTCTGATAGCCGCTTTGATGATCTGGGCCGCCGTCTCGAACTTCTGCTCACAGAAGAGAAAATTTTCACCGAGCCACACATCACCAGCGACGTGCTCATCTCGCGGTTGGGCACCAACAGCAAATACCTTGCCGAAGTAATCCGTCGCTGTGGTTATCAGTCGTTCTACGACATGATTAGTCTACACCGTGTGCGCCATGCCATCAGCCTTATCCACCAACATCCAGACAAGCGTCTGGCCGACATCGCCGAGCAGTGTGGTTTTTCCTCTCAAGCATCCATGGCCAAGGCCTTCAAAGCCCAGGGAAAGGACACTCCTTCTAGCTACAGAATAGCATAAATAGCTATAAACAAATATTATAGAAGTATAAATACCTCGTTTTTTCACTGTTTTTCCTTTTATCAGAATCTTTGTCTCTAATGGAATTTCCCTTTTCCTTTCGTGGAATTTTCTATTAGAGAAAATCCCATCTTATATAAATGTAGTATTTTTGCAGCCGCAAAAATTTACTTATTTTATGACTACAAAATTAATCATACTTCTTGTTGTCGGCGGATTGGCACTTGGCCTTCTTATATGGATCTTTATCCGAGCCATACGTTATCACCAGCACAATCCCAACGACACCTACTGGCCTTATTACGGTGAGTGGAACAACAAAAGTGAAAACAATTAAGAAGATTAAAGATTTAAGGTTAAAGGAAGATGAAAAGAAGATTTATACTTAGTACTTGCATCACTATATTAATGACCTTTTGGTTCTACGGCAACTCCGTTTTTGCACAGGGTGGTCATGGCGCGCCCAATAATCCGTACAGGATCCGTAAGGCTAATGAATTAGTGGCTTTTGCCAACTGCCTCAGTACTGGCAACGAGTTCTACTTTTACAAATATGGCTACAGCAAAGAGTACATCTGTAGCACAACGCCTCCCACCTACGGTGACTACGACACCATTCCCGCCTACGGCGAAGGCAAGTATTTCTTGATACCGAATGACATCATCCTCAACCAGGGGAATCTGGCTGCCTGCGACGGTGAGATTGACCCAACATGGACGGTTTGGCCCGAGACAGTTGTGTTCAAAGGCCACTTACTCGGTGATATGCATACGATCAGCGGTATGTACATCGACTGTCCGGACGGCACTGTGGGTGTAGGCTTCTTTTCGAAAATGGAGGGGGATGCACACATCGAAAAACTCGGTATTGTCAATTCCTACATCAGAGGTGGTGCCAGCAACATCGGCGGTATTGTGGGCGAACTCTCAGGAGGCCATATCAACGACTGTTTCTTCGAGGGCAGCATCCGCACAAGCGGCGACAAGGTGGGCGGCTTGGTCGGACTGATGACCCGCCATGACACTTTGTTGCCCGAAGTCAGCGTTTGCTTCGCTTCCGGGCATGTTGATTGCACCGGTGACTATGTTGCTGGCTTGGTCGGCAAGGTGGAGAAAGGTACCGTGCGTCAGTGTTACTCCTCCATGATTGTCCGCACCACCGATATGGTCGGCACAGCCCTCTCGGGGGCGAACCCAACTAACGGCGGTATTGGCACGGACGAAGAAATTGTCAACAACCACATAGGCGGCATCTACGGCTATGCGCTCTCCCCTAACAGCACCAATAGCTATGATCCGGATGTTGATAGCATCCGGGTGGACACCTGCTACTTCGACTGGCAGCTGAGCGACCTTCCGTCAATTCCTGGATCGTCATGGGTTCCGGCAGATTGGCGGGACAATAGAGGTGCCGCAGCCCTCAGCACCTACGACATGACCTATTACAGCATGATGTATTTCGACATCAAAAATCAGAAGCCCAGCTTGTGGAAAAACACCTATCTGTGCAATGTTTACCCCTACCCGGATCCATTCAACGATCCGATAAATGTCACCTACCGCCTCGAATTGGATTACCCCCAAGATTCCATTGTGACCGCCGCCCTCGTTCCGTTTCTCGATGTCTTCATGAAACCGAATGGCAACGGCCAAAGTACCATCAACAACATGAATGACAATGAGCGCAAGCACATGAAACTCTCCTACCTCACCGAGTCGTTCGTGCTGTGGAAAGGGTGTGACAGTCTGGATATTACGTGGACCCTTGACAGTCTCTGGCCCGATGCTGTCCGCAGAGAGTTCTATGCGCCCGACAACAGCTGGAATGTCTATCTGCAAAAGCAGGGTGTGGTGCGCCTCACCGTAGAGGTGGCTGGACGCACCCGCTATTACGATGCGGTGATCAACATCCCCCCGTACGTCGGTTCCGCCGAGAACCCCTTCCTCATCAGCAATCTGGAAGACTTCCTCGCCTTCCGCGACGGCATCAACGCAAACCAGGACTTCGTTTACCACCGCTTCCTGATTCCTCACGACTCTCTTCCGCACATTCACTGGATACAGACCGCCGACATCGACCTTGCCAGCGTGGGTGACTGGGTCTCCATCGGCAAGAACGCCGACACCTGTTTCACCGGTTTTTACGACGGCCGGGGGCATAAGCTGATGAACCTAACGATGACGAACGGCACCGATCGTGCACTCTTTGTTTATAGCAAGGGCGAGATAAGCAATTTGATCCTCGAAGACCCGCACATCACCGGCTGCAGAGGTTCGTCGGCCGCCTTGGCCACCAACGTCATGGGCGGTTCTTTCGAGAATTGCGCCGTGGTCAAGGGCGCACACGCAGGTACGCCCCTACAGTTCAACGGCGACAACTGTGCCGCTCTGATAGGCTCGGTGGGAACAGACAGTGAGGCACTCAGCAGCATCCGCATCACGGGCTGTTTCAACAGCTGCAAAGTGGTCAATAGTGGCAGCGGGTACGCTGCCGGTTTGGTGGGCTATGTGAACGCCGACACCTGCATCCTTGAACGATGCTTCAACACGGGGGACATCACGGCCGCCAATGGCACCGTACACCCCCTTGGACACTGTAGAGACGCGGTGCACCACGTCTCTACAGATTGTTACAATGTCGGTGTGCTTACTGGCAATCAAGTGGAGGTGGAATCAGCATATACAACGTTTTACAACGACTACCATGTCAATCCCGTCTGTGAAGGGGCGACAAAAGTAGCTACACGCTACTTCATCGGTCCCGAAGCCCTTGTGCGAGAGTATATGGGCGACGACGACTGGCTCTACGAGGAGGGACACTACCCTCGACTGACTTGGACTGACAGCTCGTCCGTCCGCATGGACGCCATCGCCGCCTGTACACCACGATTAGCATTAGACAGTCTTCCGCTGTCCGACACGATGACCGTTGACAACTTTCATGATCTGAATAATCTGCGAAACATCGTGAACGGGAACTACATGGTAATCTATAAAGACTATCTCCTTCCGCATTATGTGCAGGACATCGTCTTCAGCCTCACCAACGACATCAACTTGTCCGATATCACATCCAACTGGATTCCTATCGGCACGAAACGGTTCGCGGGCACATTCCTTGGCAATAACCATACTCTCGCCCGACTTAATTCAACCCGGTCTGTGGTCGGCCTTTTCGGCACCCTTACGGGCAAGGTGTATGACCTAAACATCACTGTCGAAACCATCGTCGGTGCCGACACTGCCGGTGCCGTCTGCGCCATTCTCAACGGCGGCCGCATCGAGAACTGCTCCGTCAAAAAATATAATAATACAAGCGACAACATGTACGGTGTTACCGTCGGCGGCATCGCCGGTGTCTCATTGACCGCAAACGACAGCATCATCGGCTGCTTCAACTACGTCGATGTCATGGGTATCCAATGTATCGGCGGTATTATCGCCAAGGATGGCAATGTGAAGAATTCCGCCAACTTAGGCGACATTACCGGTACGGCCGATTGTCCCTATATCGGCGGCCTTATAGGCACAATGAACAATGTACAATGTACAATGTACAATTGTTTCAACACCGGCATCGTGACTGCCCAGCCCGGCAATCCCAATGCTGACAACTGGGTCGGCGGTCTCGTGGGATTAATTCAGAATCCTGAATGCAGAATTCAGAATTGCTATAACGCTGGAATCGTTAATGGTGAAAATAGGAAATACGTCGGTGGTATTTGCGGCGCCATAGACGGCTCAACAACCAATAACCCATCACCCATAACCATTCAAAATTGCTACGTTTCCAACACCGTACGCTCTACTGGCCTCCATCTCGGCTCCATCGTCGGCTCCTCAATAACCAATAACCCATCACCCATAACCATTCATAATTGTTACTACGACAAGCAAATGTCAACAGCAGGTGGCATTGACGGCAGTGATCAGACAGGCGTGGCCAAAGGTTTGCCTACTGATACCATGATGGGAGAGCAATATATGAAACCTCTGTTGGGAGATGACAGCAGCGACAGTATCTGGTACTACCAAGACGATTATTATCCCCAACTCAAGGGCGTTCAAAGCATCAACGCCATACTTTCCAAAGCCTCTGCCATGAGGGCCAAGTTGTACACTACCGAGACCTACAGCACCGTCTCCCACCAATTCACGGTGAATTATTCCGATGGCGGCAGCTGGCAACGTATTGGCGGCAGCAATTGTGTGTCGATAGGGACGACTCCCAGCAACAACCTTATAGCGGTCACCATCCCCAGCACCAACAATCATCCTGCCCAGGGCTATATCACGTTGGGCTTCCGGGGCGCCGGTACCAACGATCCTGTTTATCGCAAGGTGCAGCTGTGGGTGAACCTTACCGAGGCGAATCCGATAATTATCAAAAATGCGGATGAATTAAAGAAATTCCGCACCATCATCAACCAAGGGTCGGGCTTTTATCGCATAACCGACCAAACCTTCCTCACCAGTACACCGAACAACAGCTCCGCCTCTCAATATGTTAGAATAACCGATGGCGGCCGCAACCTCTACTTCAAACTCAACGCCAACGTCGACCTCGCTTTCCACGGCACCACCAGCAGTGGGCAACAGTACAACGTCCTCGACCTCTGGACCTCCATCGGCACCCCTAACCGCCCCTTCCTCGGCCATTTCGACGGCGCGGGCCACACCGTCTCCAATTTCCTCATCCCAGGTAGCGACAACCAGGGCTTCTTCGGCTACATCTACGGCGGCTCCGTCAAAAACCTCACCATCGCCGGCGCCATAACCAACCATAATACCACCGGCAACCACCGCGCCATCCTCTGCGGATACCTCAACAGTGGCACCATCCGCAACTGTTTCATAACTCAAGATGTCGGCAGTAACTACCATAGCCCCAGCAGGCTTTCTGCTGTCACAGGCCGCAACCTCGGTTTCATCTGTGGCACCAACCACTACGGTCGCATTGTCTATTGCCAGACAGATATGACCCAAATCGAAAACGCCACCTACACCCACGGAAGCTGTTTCGGCGGCATCTGCGGCTACAACGATTTCGGCACTATCGACTCTTGTCGCTCGCACTTGTCAATTAACCCCGGTGTTACCATTGACACCGTCGGTGGCATCGTAGGATACAACCACAACGGCATCTTGGTGGCCGACACCTCTTATAATAACAGTTACAATAAATCCATTATGTCCTACGTCGGTTGCATTGCCGGTTATTCCAACGGCACGCAGTCGGAAATCCGCAGCTGCTATGTGGACGAACAAAGCCGGGTTCCTTCGCATGGCAACTATATCGGCGGCGTCGTGGGCAAGATGGATAACGGTATTATCGACGGTTGTGAGCACTTGGGCACCATCATCGCTGAGGGCAACTACATTGGCGGCATCGCGGGCCTTTGTACCAAAGGCACCCGCATCAACGGGTGCTTCAACGCGGGTACTGTCTGCGAATCGAAGTCAGACGATTACGTCGGCGGTATCGTCGGCTCATTGACAGATTCTTCCAGTGTCAGTGCGTGCTTCAACAGCGGTTTGGTGATGGGTCACTACTTTGTGGGGGGCCTGATAGGACATCTGTCGGAGGCCTGCCATTTCACCGATTGTTACCACACGGGGATCGTGAAAGGTATTTCGCTGGTGGGTGGTATAGTTGGTTTGCAGCAAGATCCTACCGTGTCATCCGGCTATGGCTACTCCGCCGGCTGGGTCGAGGGTTCATCGATGGTCGGTGCCGTGTGCGGTTACACGTCGGACACGACCATGCTCCACAACCTCCATTACGACAAGCAGATGTGCTCCTACAAAGGTGTGAACGAGGAGGATGTGACGGGGGTTACGGCGCACTCCACCTCTGGGATGATGGGAATCACCTTTGCTAGCGACCGTCCGTGGATATACAGCGAGGGTATGTACCCGCGTCTGTCCACCATTTCCAACACTGATGCCAGCCAAGTCTCGGCACTTGCGTTGCAGATTGGCGATATCTATAACTTGTCCTACAACCCCAACACTTCCTACACGTTGCCTTCCTACACCCCTGTTACAGGCACCAACTTCAAATGGAGCAAGGTCAAAAACAGCGACAACGCAGCCACTCTTTCGGGCACCACCCTCACTCCCTCTGGTATGCGCAACTTCATGCGCATCAAAGCCACAAAATCTATATTCAGTAATGGGGAAAACCATACCATCCCCCTCCGCGCCGTGCAGCTCTCCTTCGGCATCTCCGAACAGCAGCCCCTTGACGTAAACAGTGTTGGCTTCCCGCAACTCAGGACTTTTATCAAAG
>JAGCVQ010000088.1 GCA_017962275.1 Bacteroidales bacterium | reverse complement strand
GCGTTCTCTAGCGAGATGGAGGTTCCGCCGCCGCCTGACGTCGGCGGCGGAATGACGGACCGCCGAAAGAACAAAAAGGGAAAAAGAAGGGCGGCGGAGAAAAGGTCTCTGGCAACGGAACGCCCTCACCCGCCGCCCTTCTTTTTCCCCTGTACCACCTTGGCGCGGCAACGTCATTCCGCGAGACGCGTAGCGTCGAGCGGAACCTCCCCTGTACCACCATAGCGCGGCACCGTCGTCATTCCGCAAGCGACGACAGGAGCTTGCGGAACCTCCCTCCCTCACCCAAGCGCACCGTCATTCCGTGAGACGCGTAGCGTCGAGCGGAACCTCTGTCGCATTGCGGCTGTAGGGCTGTCGCATTGCGGCAGCCCTACAATCGCTGTTGCGTCGCTCTACTGTCGGAGCACTGTCGGAGCAGGGTCGGAGCACTGTCGCTCACGACCGAACGAACATCGAGGCTATACCGAGGCTATACCGAGGCAACACCCTGTCTGCCCCCTGACAAATCCGAGATTACCCCTAAACCATAACCCTTTAACCTTAAACCATAACCCTTTAACCATGTAACCCTGTAACCCTGTAACCCTCTAACCCTGTAACCCAAAAAAGGCCGTCAGTGCAATTGCTGACGGCCTTTTGTCTAAGGGGACGAAGGCTATTTCTGCTTCCGTTTGCGGCGGCGTTGGATGACCCAATTGACCACTTCCGCACCGATACTGATGGCGGCGAGCCAGCCCGGTTTGCCGGCGCTCTTGGCCGCTTTCTTGCCGATGGGAAGGGCGCGCACCGTCTGGATGGCCTGTCCGATGCCGGAGGTGGAGATGTTCTGCCCGATGTGGCGGACACCCTTGATTCCCGACCAGAACTTCTTGAAGGTCTCAACGTCGTCCTGGTACTCGTCAAGGTCCTTGCTGAGCTTGCGCTCCTGCACCTCGATTTTTGCCTTGATTTCCTGCTTGCGGCGGGCAATCTCCTGCAAATCGTTGATGGGGGCTTTCTTACTCATGGGAACCTCCTTTCTGCTTGTCGTACTCGTCTTCCACGTCTTTGATGACGTTCTCGGTCTCAAGTTCTTCCACTTCGTCGGGGTACATGATGCGGCTGAACTTGCGGATGAACGGCTTCACGAAGAGCACATCCTTCTTGGCCAGCACAAAGACGATGATGCCGACGAACAGGATACAGAGGATGGTGTAGGCCCAGGCTGCGTTCAGCGCGAGCGTCAGCCAGTGGATGACGGCCGACGACAGGTAGATCAGCACCACCAGGGCGCACACGATGACGACGAGCATGGAGAAAACCACCGACAGCAGCTGCGACGATTTTTCGAGGAACTCCAGCTTGAGCAGGTCGTAGCGTTGCGAGAAGTACGTTTTGGTGTCCTTCCACGTCTTCTCACCGCGCTCCGACTTCCGCGTGAATTTGTCGAAGATGTCCATTACAGTTCTTCGTCTTGGACGTGATCTTCGAAGTCGTCGTCCTCAATGTCGATGTTGAAATCGTCTTCGCTCGGGGCGTAGGCGCGTTTCTCTTTCAGTTTGGCGATGACGCGGTCGATTTCCTCGCGGGTCATCTTCTCACCCACCTTCTCGCGGATTTCCTTGCCCTTTTCGGTGGTGCACAAAAGTGTGATTCCTGTAGCTGCGGCGGCTCCCGCCACGAATGCTAAAATTTCTGAAGCTTTCATTTTTTTGTTGGTTTTAAGGGGTTATTGTTTCTTTTTGTCTGGGCCTCCGGGACTGCTTAAGGAAGTGGTTTAACCACCCCGCCCTTCGGGCACCCCTCCAAAGGAGGGGAATAGACTGCTAATGAATTACAAATTACTAATTACTAATTGATATCGTATCCTATTCGTTCCACCGACTCCATCTGGTCGATCTGTCTCAGCTGTTCGATGAGGTTGTTCAGGGTCTTGACGCTTTGGATGTAGAGCATCAGCGTACCGGTAAAGACATTGTTTTTGGACTCGATGTTTAAAGAGCGGATATTTAAATCCATTTGGGAGGTCACCACGTCCATCATCTCCTTGATGATGCCCTTGCGGTCGAAGCCTTTGAGCTTGATGCCGGAGAGGAAGGCGATGTTCTGGCCTTTGCGCCATTTGGTCTTGATAATGCGGTTGCCGAAACGAGACATCTGCGAGATGGCGTTGGGACAGCTGGTCTGGTGTACCACGATGCGGTTGTCCGATACCTGGAAACCCACCACCGTGTCGCCGGGAATCGGGTTGCAGCAATCGGCCAGCACGTACTTGATCTGTTCGTAGTCGTCGTCGAGCAGGAACGCGTTCGGGGTGACGTGCATCTGCTCGTCAATCAGCTGGTTCAGCGGCTTGCTCTCGATTTCCTGCGTCACTTTCTTCTGGAAGTCCGCCAGCTCTTTAGCGTTCTTCACGGAAAGCATTTTGGCGATTTTGTTCTTTGTCAACTTCTTGGAAACCACGCTGTTCCAGAACGCTTCATCGCTCTTCTCCAAAGAAGCCTCCTTCACCTTTTTCACATTTTCCTCGGTAAAGTCCACCCCCAGTTCGTCGAAATACTGTTTCAGTTGCAACTTTCCGGAGGAGATGAGCTCTTGCTGTTCATTGCGGAAGAAGTCCTTGATGCTGCGGCGGGCTTTCGGGGTCTGCACAAACTCCAGCCATTCCGTCTTCGGGAACTGTTTCTTGGAGGTGATGATCTCCACTTGGTCGCCGTTGTTGAGGACTTTGTTGACGGGGGTGATGTTGTAGTCCACCTTCGCGCCGATGCAGTGGTCACCGAGGTTTGTGTGTAGCGCGTATGCGAAGTCGAGCACGGTGGCCCCCTGCGGCAGCGTCTTCATGTCGCCCTTCGGGGTGAAGACGTAAATCTCCTTCAGCCCGAGGTTGAGGCGCACTTCGCTGAGGAAGTCGAGGGCGTCGGCATCCTTGCTGTCGAGAATCTCGCGGGCCTTCAACAGCCAGTCTTCCAGACGCTTGTTCATGTCGGTGTCGGCACTTTCGTCATCCTCCTTGTAGTGGTAGTGCGCGGCGAGACCCTTCTCGGCGATCTCGTCCATCCGTTTGGAGCGGATCTGCACCTCCACCCAGCGGCCCTGTTTGCTCATGGCGGTCACGTGCAGCGATTGGTAGCCGTTGGGCTTGGGATGGGTGAGGAAGTTGCGGTCACGCGAGGGATTGGTCTGGTAGAGGTTGCAGATGATGTGGTAAATCCGCCAGCAGATGTCGAATTCCTCGTACATGGGACTGTCGAACACGAACCGCACGGCGAAGATGTCATAGACGTCCTCGAAGTTGATCTGCTTGCGAATCATCTTATTATAGATGGACGACACGGACTTGGTGCGGCTGGTGATTTCGGCTTGTATGCCGGCTTTGTCGAGCGCTTTCTGTATCGGGGCGATGAACTCCGGAATCATCGTGGCGCGCTCCTTTTCGGAATCCTTCAGCTTCTCGGCGATGGAGAAATACTCCGTCGGGTTGGTGTAGCGCATGGCGTAATCCTCCAGCTCGCTCTTGATGGAGTAGAGACCGAGACGGTGGGCGAAGGGGACGTAGAAGTAGGAGGTCTCGGACGCGATCTTGAGTTGCTTCTCCGGCGGCATCGCGTCGAGGGTGCGCATGTTGTGCAGACGGTCGGCCAGCTTGATGAGGATCACGCGCACGTCTTTCGACATGGAGAGGAAGATTTTCTTGAAGTTCTCGGCCTGCAGGGAGATGTTCTCGTTATCGACCACCAGGTCGTCGATTTTCGTCAGTCCGTCGATGATGTTGGCCACCACCTCGCCGAAGAGCTCGCGCATGTCGTCGAGGGTGTAGTCGGTGTCCTCCACCACGTCGTGCAGGAGGGCGCAGATGACGGAGGTGGCGCCGAGGTTCATCTCGGAGCAGCAGATCATGGCCACGGCGATAGGGTGGTAGATGTAGGGCTCCCCGCTCTTGCGCCGCACTCCGAAGTGCGCGTCGGTGGCCAGCTTGAACGCCTTGCGGATCTGCTTGCGCTCCTCCGCATCCGTTCGCGGCCACACCACCTCCAGCAATTCGCGGTACTTCCGCACCACGGTCTGGTTCTCCAATTGTTCGTTAGGTATGTATTCTCCCATGTTTCTTTCTTCGTTTTTAGGTTTATGGTTTTGCAATAATTGTGCCGATTATGCTCCGACAATCAATTTTTTCGTCACCACCGACGTTTCGTCCGTGATCTTTATGATATAGCATCCCGGTGTCAAACCGTTGAGGCTCAGATTGTTTACGCCAGGGGTAAGGATAGTTTGGAGCACGGTGCGGCCGGAGAGGTCGATGATCTGGCAGAAGGTGGCGGGACTGTCCGTGTTGGCCGTGACAAAGCATTGGCCGGAGGCGGGGTTCGGATAGACGGTGAAGATCGGTTCCTCAGGGGAGGCGAAATCGTCCACGCCTACGGTGGTTAGGGCTTTGAGGATGGCCTGGTAGGCGTTCACCTTGCCGTGACCGAAACGCAGTTCGCCGGAGACTTCCGTGTATTGGTCTTCGTAGGCCGTCTCCAGCAGGACCTCTTTCACCTGCGCGGCGGAGAGGTTGGGGTTGGCCTGCAGCACGAGGGCGCAGACGCCTGCCACGAACGGGTTCGACATGGAGGTTCCCGACAGCTGGGCGAATTTGTAGGTGCGTCCGTTGAACTGCGTGCTGGCGTAGTAGCTGCCGCTGAAAGTGTTGGTATAGCTGGAGATGGATGACACGATATTCTTGCCGGGGGCGGAAATGTCGGGCTTGAGGGTTTGCCCGAAACCGGGTCCCGAGCTGGAGAAGGAGGTGATGGAACCGCCGCCCCAGTTGCCCGAAACGGACTGGTAACGGGAGGCGTGTGCCGCCACCGTGATAGCGCAGTCGATGTTGCCCGGCGTGCTGATGCAGTAAAGCGCGTCGCCTTTAACCCAGTCGGGATGGGAACCGGGTCTGGCAAGCGTGCCGCCCCAGTTACCGTAGTTGGTTTCGATGAGCGCCATGTTCCAAACATGCAAGTCACCTCCCGCAGCGGCAAAGGCAAGACCGAATTTGTAGTTGCTGTTCTTATAGACATCCAGTTGCACTTGGGGCCGGTTGTTATAGGAATTTGCCGATTCGGCCGCAAAAAGGTAGTGCACTGTGTCGCCGTTGATGACCAGGCAAGTGTCATATTGCTCGTTGTCCGTCGTGACATAGAACGGGGTTTCCGCCACGATGTTGTAGCTGTTGTCCATCACGAAGAGAGAGAAGGCGAACGGTTGTCCGGGGGTGCCCATCATGGTGACGCTGGAACCGATGGAGGATTGAGGGAAAACGAGCTGCGTGCGGATGGTGTCCTGCTGGGTGAAGGTGTGCATCAGGTGGGTGTCCTCGTCGCCGTTGTTGCCCGCGCTGGAGGTGAATACCACGCCGAGGTCGTTGAGCCGTTGCATCTCCTCCGCCAAAGGACCGGTTCCGTCCATGTTGTCGAGGTAGTAGAGCCCCCAGCTCATGCTGATGACCAGTCGCTTGCCTTCCTGTTGGGCCACGTCGTACATCCAGCGCCATGCATCGATGACTTGCTGGTCGGTCAGACTGACACTCACGAACAGGAACTCGGCATCCACGGCCACGCCCTTGTAGGGAGTGCCCGCACCGCCACCGCCGGCGATGCCCCCGCAGTGGGTGCCGTGGTAGCCGTAGCCATAGACGTTGCTCGTATCGCACTGGGCGGTCAGCAATGCCTCCGCCCCGATATACTCGGTGCCGTAATCGTAGCCGTCGGGAGCGGGTCCCGATGTCTTGAACTGGTCCCACGCCCGCAACACGCGGTAGTGGACCATGTTGGTGTCGTAAAAGACGGGGTGCGTGTAGTCAAAGCCCCAGTCAGTGATGCCGATGATCACGCCCTGACCGGTATATTCCTGCGGCAGGTTGATGGCCATGCGGACGCTGTCCACGCGCCCGTCCACCACCGCACGGTGCAGCAACGCCTGTGAGTGGGCCGTCGCCATTATTACGAACAATCCTAAAAATAGTAGTCCTTTTTTCATATTGATGCGATTTTGGTTTAGGGTTTAGGGTTTATGGTTTATAGGTTATGGGGTTTCAGTCACAAATCAAAAATCACACGTCTCACGTCACACGTCTAATCCTTTATCCTGAAATTCAGCACTTGGAGGAAGTCTTTCAGCTCCGGATTCTGTTCCAGCATGTTGTTGACTTTGTCCTCGCTGGTGTAGATCACCTTTTTCTTCTCATGCTCGTGAATGACGAACTCAATGTCGTTGACGTTCAGCTGGAAACGGTTGCGCCAGAACTCCAACATGGCGCGTTTGCTCATCTCGAGCTGGTTCTTCTGGAAGTCGTTCTCCACATCCACGTAGATGGTGTCGTTCTCGTAGCGGGGCGGGTAGTCGCGCAGCTGGTGGTAGAAGGCCGGCTTCTTCTGGAAGATGGCATCCACCATCTGGGTCCAACATTCCTCGAAGGTCTCTGTTGTGTCGGTTTGTGGTTTGTGAGCGTTCTCCTCTGTAGTAGCAACGACCTCTGTCTCAGAAATAGTCGTACCATCGGGTTGCACCGGCGTTTCTGCTGGATTGGGCTGCGGTGTAACGACATCTTGCGGTTCGGAATCAACGGGTGTCGGTTGCGGAGAGGTGAAATTTTGTGTCTCTACCGTATCTGGTGTCTCTCGCGCAACCGCGGCATTTTGTGTCTCTGCTGTCGGTTGCGGCTTCATCACCTGTTGGGTGAATTGCAGCGTCTGCGCCGTTACCTCCTTGATGGTGGGCAGCGGCTGTATCGGCGTGAAACCGGCAAACTGGAGGCCTTGTCTGGAGACCTGGGGTTCTGCAGGGGCGATGCGAGCTGTCGCATCTTCTGCGGCGGAACCTGCGCCTTCCGGGATGTTATCGCTCCTGCGATTGCCTCGCACGCTGGCGCTTATAGACGTAGTTGGCGTTGATCTGCATCAGGCAGAGCTCCACCGAGAGCCGTTTGTTGTTCGACATCTTGTAGTTGAAGTCGCACTGGTTGGCCAGCTCGAGGGCGCGGGTGAGGAGCATCCGGTCGGCCCGTTGCGACTGCTCCTGCAACCGAGCCTTGATGCTGTCGGAAACCTGCAGCAGCTGGATGGTGCCCGGACTCTGTGCGATGAGCAGGTTGCGGATGTGGGAGGCCAGCCCGGAGATGAAGTTCTGGGCGTCGAAGCCTTTCGCCAGGATGTCGTCGAGGAGCAGCAACGCACCGGAGACATCGTCGCTCAGCACGATGTCGATGATCTTGAAGTAGTTGTCCACGTCCAGGACATTGAGGTTGCTGATGGTCTCCTTGTAGGTTATGTTCTTGCCGGTGAAGCTGACGAGTTGGTCGAAGATGGAGAGTGCATCGCGCAGGGCGCCGTCGGCCTTGGCCGCCACCACCCGCAGGGCATCTTCCTCGGCGGTCACCCCCTCGTTCTGCGCCACGAATTGCAGGTGACGCACGATGTCGCTGTCGTTAATGCGCTTGAAGTCATACACTTGGCAGCGCGACAGGATGGTGGGGAGTATCTTGTGCTTCTCGGTGGTGGCCATGATGAACTTGGCGTAGGCGGGCGGTTCCTCCAAGGTCTTCAGGAAAGCGTTGAAGGCCGCGCCGGAGAGCATGTGTACCTCGTCGATGATATAGACTTTGTATTTGGCCCCTTGCGGCTGCACGCGCACCTGCTCGACCAGCTCGCGGATGTCCTCCACGGAGTTTTTCGAGGCGGCGTCGAGTTCGAAGACGTTGAAGGAGGCTGAGTTGTTGAAGGACTGGCACGACTCGCACTCGTTGCAGGGCTCGAAGTCGTCGGTGAGATGTTCGCAGTTGAGGGCCTTGGCGAAGATACGGGCGCAGGTGGTCTTGCCCACGCCACGCGGTCCGCAGAACAGGAAGGCCTGCGCCACCTGGTTGTTGCGGATGGCGTTCTTGAGGGTCGCCGTGATGGTCTCCTGTCCCACCACAGAACTGAAAGTCGAGGGTCTGTATTTCCGTGCCGATACGATGAAATTATCCATAATGGTCCTGTTTTTGTTCGATACAATTCGAAAGGGCAAAGATACAATTTTTATTGGTTTATGGGTTACACGGTTACACGGTTACACGGTTAAAGGGTTAAAGGGTTGTAATACAACGAAAAAAAAAACAACCCTTCCGGTAATGCGGGAGGGTTGTTTGGGGTGAAACCGAATGGCGGTTATGGTTGGGCGCGGTTGCGCTTAGTCGGCGATGATGCGGGTGCCGCAGTTCGGGTCGTGCAGTTTGCCGGCCTCTGTGATGATGCAGGTCTTGCCGCTTCTTTCCACATATTGGATGGCGGCGCGCACCTTCGGGGCCATGGAGCCTTCGGTGAAGTGTTTCTCTTCCAGGTATCTCTTGGCTTCGCTCACCGTGATGGTGTCTAACGCCTTCTCGTCGGGCTTGCGGAAGTTGATATAGACTTTCGGCACGTCGGTGAGGATGTAGAATTCGTCGGCGCCGATTTCGATGGCGGTGATGGCGGAGGCCAGGTCCTTGTCGATGACCGCCTGCACGCCCTTGAGGTAGCCGTCCTTCATGGCCACGGGGATGCCGCCGCCGCCGACCGTGATGACGATGATGCCCTGCTCGGCCAGCAGCTTCACCAACTTGATGTTCTGGATGCGCAGCGGCTTCGGGGAGGCCACGACTTTGCGCCAGCCGTTGCCCTTCGGGTCCTCGCGGTAGATGTCGCCGGTCTCGTCATGATATTGCTCGGCCTCCTCGCGGGAAACGTACGGACCGACGGGCTTGGTCGGGTTCTGGAAAAGCGGGTCGTTGGCATCGACCTCCACGTGCGTGAGCAGCGTGACGGTGTCCTTGTCCCAGCCTTTTTCGGCGAAGATGTGGCGCAGACCCTCTTCGATGAGGGCGCCGATGGAGCCTTGCGTCTCCGCCACGCAGAAGTTCAGCGGCATGTCCTCCACTTGGAAGGTCTCCTTGCCGGCCTTGTGCTGCAGCATGACATTGCCCACCTGCGGGCCGTTGCCATGGCCGATGACGATGTTGTAGCCGTTCTCGATCAGCGGGATCAGGTTCCGGCAGGTCTCCGTGACGTTTTCGATCTGCTCCTGATAGGTGCCTCTCTGTTTGCTTTTCAGCAATGCGTTGCCGCCGAATGCGATGACGGCCAATTTCTTCTTTTCTGACATATATTTCTTTATTATCACTACCCCGGCCTGCGGCCACCCCTTCTCAAAGAAGGGGAATGATCCTTCGACCGAGTTATTCTCGTTTAACTACTAACTGCTAACTGCTAACTGCTAACTGCTAACTGCTAACTACCAGATGTGAGAGCGTTTCTCCGGAGCCATGTACATCGGGTCGCCGGGCTGGATGTTGAAGGCTTCGTAGAAGGGGTCGATGTGGCGCAGGGTGGCGTTCACGCGCCAGCGGCCGAGGGCGTGCGGGTCGCTCTTGGTGCGGCGCAGGATCTCCGCCTCGCGGATGTTGGCTGCCCAGACGGCGGCGTAGGCCAGGAAGAAGCGCTGCTCGGGCGTGAAACCGTCCATCTCGCCTTTAATCTGACCCTCTTTCTTGGCCTTCTGGAAGGCGGTGTAGGAGACGTTCAGACCGCCGTTGTCAGCGATGTTCTCACCCAAGGTGAACTCGCCGTTGGCATAGACACCGGGAGCGACTTCGATGCTGTTGAAGTGATCCACGATGAGCTGCGCTTTCTCTTTGAAGGTGGCAGCGTCCTGTTCGGTCCACCAGTCAGCAAGGTTGCCGTCTTTGTCGTAGTTGCGGCCCTGGTCGTCGAAACCGTGGGTCATCTCGTGGCCGATCACCACGCCGATGGCACCGTAGTTGGCGGCATCATCCGCGTTCATGTCGAAGAACGGGGGTTGCAGGATGCCGGCGGGGAAGCAGATCTCGTTGGTGGTGGGGTCGTAGTAGGCGTTCACCGTCTGCGGGGTCATCTGCCATTCGGTCGGATCCACGGGCTTGCCGATCTTGCTCATGTTGTAGGCCATATCGAAGCGGCGGGAGTTCAGCACGTTGGCGTAGTAGCTCTCCGTGCCGATGGTCAGGCCGCTGTAGTCGCGCCATTTGTCGGGGTAACCGATCTTCACGGTGAAGGCGGCCAGCTTGTCGAGGGCGTTCTTCTTGGTCTGGTCGGTCATCCAGGTGGAGTTCTTGATGCGCTCGCCGAGAGCCCACTGCAGATTGCGGACCAACTGGGTCATACGCTCCTTCGCTTCGGCAGGGAAGTAGTTCTTGACGTACATCTGGCCGACAGCCTCGCCGAGACAATCGTCGATGTTGTCGATGACGCGTTTCCAGCGCGGACGGTTCTCTTTCTTGCCGGAAAGGGTCTTGCCGTAGAACTCGAAGCTGGCGTCCACGAACTCGTCGCTCAGGTAGGGGGCTGCGCTGCGGATGACGTTCCAGGCAAGGTAGGCCTTGATGACATCGAAGTCGGTGACTTCGATGATGTGGTTGAGGGCCTTCATGTAGGAGGGCTGTCCCACGTTGAGGGTGTCCGTGCTCACCTTCAGAGTGCGGAAATAGTTTTCGGTGATGAGTGCGGGGTGCATCATCTCGGCGAACTCCTTCGGTGTCATTTTGTGGATGGTCTGGTACGGGTCGCGCAGCACGGTCTTGTCGATGGCGTTTTGGGCCATGAGGGTCTCCAGGGCGAGGATGCGCTGGGCCATCTCATACTCGCGGCCCTTGAATCCGGCCATGGTGCTGTAGCCTGACATGCCCAGCATCCGGGAGACCAGTCCCAGGTACTCGTTGCGGATGTTCTGCTGGTCTTCGTCCAAATAGTAGTCGCGGTCGCCGATGCCGAGGCCGGACTGCCACACATGGGCGATGTTCATGGAGCTGTTATCGGGGTCTGCGGAGGCGAAGATGGCAAAGAACGGCGTGGTGCCGTTCAGCTGCATCCGGGCGATTTGTTCGGGAAGGTCGCCGCGTTTCAGGTTGTTGATGGTGTTGAGCTCGGGCTTGATGGGGTCACAGCCGCCGCGCTCGAGGTCGCCGGTGGCCATGGCCGTGTTGTAGAAGTCCGCAATCTTCTGCTCAATGGAGCCGGGGGCGTTCTTCTGCGCGGCGATTTTGGTCACCAGTTCCTTGAGCTGCGCCTGGTTGTTCTCCGCCAGCACGTCGAAGCTGCCGTAGCGGGCGTATTCGTCGCCGAGTGGGTTGTTGGCCATCCAGCCGCCACAGGCGTACTGGTAGAAGTCAACGGTGGGCTTCACCGTCTTGTCGAGGTTGCTCGCGGTCACGCCGGAGGTCGTTTTTTTCGGTTTCTTGGGTTTGTCAGGGGTAGCCATACTTGTGGAAGTCGCTAAAAAAACAAAACCGAGTGTCATAACACTCGCGATCATAATGCTCTTTTTCATTCTTAACTTGTTAAAAATCAATCTTGTATAATAAAAAATGCCCCTTGGCTGGGGGACGGCAAATATATGTTTTTTTTGTTTACACGGTTACATGGTTAGAGTTCAAAGTTCAAAGTTCAAAGTTTATAGTTTATAGTTGATGGTTGATGGTTTATGGTTTAGGGAGCCGCAGTATCCTTGCTGCGGAAAATAGAATCAAAGATTCAGGTTTCAGTCCAATAGCTATTAGCTAATAGCCAAAAGCCAATAACCAACAGCCAACATTACTTCGCGGTGCCTTTCACTTTATAGTCTTTCAGTTCGGGGTTGTCGGCGGAACCATGATAGAAGAGTTTGCCCTTGCGGGTGGTTTTGCAGTTCCGGATGTGGACGTTGTTGTTACTTCCATAGAAACTGATGAGCATCCGGTTGTCGCAGGGGACAAAGGTGGATTCTTGGTAAATGGCTTGATTGTCAATGTAATAACGGGCGTCATCGGCGTTGTTGAGATAGAGGGTGCAGCGGAAGTAGTTGCGCTTGGTGCCGTTGCTGTTGGAGTTGTAGCGGATCATCCCGACCTCGCAGTCAGTGAATTTGATGTTGTAGCTGCTGTTCTCGTTGACATTGTAGTTGAGACGCGAATCCGCGATATTGACATGGTCGGAGTTGCTGTGCCGAAGGTTGAAGACGACGCATCCCGGGTAAAAATACTTCTTCTCGGCCTGCCGTTTCATCCGCTTGGAGGACGGGATGAGGGTCACTTTGTTCAGATGATAGTCAATAGTACGGCTTGACTTTACTTTTTTGCTGCAGATGACCCAATCGGCCAAATGGGCGGTGTCCGCATAGTGGAACTTCAAGCCGTCGATCCGGATGGAGGAGATGTAGTCCACGCTGACGTTCGAGCTGATGGGTGTTTTCGGCTCGAAAAGGACAACCTTGGAGACCTTGTTGGCCACATTCACGGTCATGTTTTTGATGGTCACGTTCGGCCAGCATTTCTCCGCCAGCTCGGGTCTGGAGTTTCGCTGGTTATCGACTTTCCCGATGGATACCAGAAAGTTACGGCGCGGCAGGGCGTCGAAGATGCAGTCTTTGAACGTCAGATCGAAGCCGGTGTAGGCGTTGTAGGAGGTTTCGATGAGCACCGGGACGAAATCGGTGAAGCGGCAGCCGTCGAAGAGCAGCGTGCCGAAGAGGGAGGAAAACTGGTTGTAGAGTTTTCCGAATGTGCAGTTGTAGAAGAAGATGTCGCGACCGTAGCAGTGGATGTCGAACCGGTTAAGAGTGCAGTCGCGGAAGGTCGCGCGGCTGATGTTGTTGGTGCCGAAGATGCCCCAGTTGGCGCGGGCCGAAAGCCGCACGAACGTGCTGTTCCAGACATTGTTCATCTGGATGCCGTAGCCGTAGAGGTTGGTGCGCGAATAGGTGCCGTCGATGTGTATATCCTCCAACGTGATGTTGGTGCAGTTCCGGATGTTGATGGCGGCGTCGGCGTACATGTTTTTGGTGTCGGGCGTGTAGATGTTTACGTTGCTGATTTTCAGATTGTTGATTCCTTCGATGTCGAAGCAATAGGTTTTGTAGGTGGCGGTGGTGTCACGGGTGATAGTGAGGTTGGCGATGGTTTTCAGCGCCTCGTCGGTGGGATGGTATTTGATGCAAATATCGGTAGAGTCGGTAGAGTAGGGGGAGATGGGATTGTTGACGGCGCGGTTCTCCCGCACGAGCAGGATGTCTTTGCGCATGGCCCCATACGAGTAGCCGATGCGGTTGTTTACCCACGGGTGAAGATCTTCAAGGACAACAAGACATGTGCCTTCGGAGAACTCTTCCCTTGGGTCAAAGTCTCCGTCGTCCACAGTGTCCGGCCCGATATCGATGGTGTTCCAAATCGAGTCCGCCATGGAGAAAAGGTAATGATGCTTGGCGTTGTTCTTGACCGTCAGCAGCAGTCCGCCGAAGTCGTTGCGGCGGGCAAGCGGGATGGGCTGAGCGTTCGGGGTGACTTCGATGGTCAGAGCCGCAACCCCTCGGTAGGTGACTTCGGCACCGGTGGCTACCGCTTCGCAGTGGGTGGCATAGAGCACGGCGTAGCGGGCGCTGTCGGTGGTGGCTTCCGCAAGCCCGAAATCGAACGGGGAGAGCGTCTGCGGGACTCGTGTCGTGTCAACGGATTGCGCAAAAGCTCCGCCGACCACAGTGAGGAGCATGATCGCCGAAAATAGTACAAAGTGCTTTATATCAATATAATGTCCACTCATATAGGATGACTCCCGTTCAAAATGTTAATAAATGCAAAAATAGCATTTTTACGACAATTGTATGTCAATTCGTTGACATTCAAGCTTATAAAAGTTATATAAAAAATAATGAAATTTTTTCTTTGAAAATATGTGGAGTTTCGAAATAAATTGTATATTTGCGCTTTGAAAATATAAACAGTTCGATTATAAATAATATACAGTTAAACAAAATAGTATCAATTAATTAACCTCAAAAGCAAATGATTATGCAGGAATTTTTAAGAATCTTAATGCAAATGGCCAGTAACCCCGTAAGTGCTTTCACAATGTTGTTAATTCTTTTTATATCAGTTGTTTGGGCTGTTCATTGGTTGACGAAGAAGTTCACGAGAATCGACATGACCCAGCAAAACTTCAAACAAAGTCTTGAAGTGCTGACCGAAAGTGTCAGAGAAGTGAAGACCGAAATCGTCAACTTGTCCGCTAAGATGGACGACCGTTTCGAGAAATTGGAAAATGATATGAACGACCGTTTCGACAAGGTGGACAAACGCTTTGTCAGATTGGAGACGGAGATGAACGACCGTTTCGACAAGATGGATGGTCGGATTGACAAATTGGACGCTAAAACGGAGGAGCATTTTGTCAGATTGGAGACGGAGATGAACGACCGTTTCGACAAGATGGAAGCCAAGATGGATGGTCGGATTGACAGATTGGAGGCCAAAACGGACGAACATTTCGAGCGGGTGGAGATGCGCATCGAGCGGGTGGAGACGACCCTTGCCGCCACACGGGAGGATGTGGCGTCGCTGAAAGCCATCGCGAAAGTGGCGATGAGAACGGGTGTGCCCGTGCGGCATCTGTCTCAGGATCTGGTTGAAATTGAAATGGTGGAATAGTTTTCGGCTTCGAGTGCGAAAACACCCGGCATTCAAAAAAATGTTATATTTGCGGCTGTTTTTAAACGGTCAACGAATATGAGGACGATCACTTTGGAAACCCAGATGAGGGTGTATGAGAACCGAGAAGAACTCCCGGCTGAACTGCGGGATCTGCTGCGTCACGCTGAGGAAGCCGCCACGCGTGCATACGCGCCATACTCCCATTTCCAGGTTGGCGCGGCCATATTGATGAACAACGGCAAGGTGGTCACCGGCGCCAACCAGGAGAACGCGGTCTATCCCTGTGGACTCTGCGCCGAACGGACGGCGGCGTTTTCGGCTTCGGCGACCTATCCTGAGGTGCCCTTCAACAAGATTGTCATCACGGCCATCAATCCCGAAGAACCGTTGAAAGAGCCGGTCTCCCCCTGCGGCAGCTGCCGTCAGGTGCTCTTCGAGTACGAGCAGAAGTTCGGCCACCCGATAGAGGTCATCCTCGCCGGTCAGGAGGGGCCCATCTACCACTTCCAGAGCGTGGCCACCCTGCTGCCCTACACTTTCCACGCGGGATTCCTGCCGAAATAGTTTGCGGATTTGTCCTTTGTCACCACACTGCGGCTATCGCCTTGTGTGGGGTTGTTAGCACTTCGTGCGTCATGTTCCTTCGGGTCCGCTCAAGGAAAATAGATGTATGAATATTAGGCGCGGATGTCTTTTTTTTAGACACCGGTGTCTTTTGCTGTGCTATGTAATTAATTGTATATATGCAAGTTGTGTTTTTGGCACGGTTTTGGAGTTAGTGGTTGGCAGTTAGCAGTTACGAGCGATTCTAAACTATTGAAACCTCTTCCTTGAGCAGCCTCGTTAGGGGCAAGAGCCCGGTAGCCAGGGGTAAGGCGCGAGGAACGAGCGCCGCCACCCCTGGACAGTACGCAAAGAAACGAAATCACCCCTCAAGTTGAATCCGAAATGAGGGAATGACAATAACGAACAACAGAACAATGATACGATTAGAGAACATCAGCAAAAGTTTCCGCTCGGAAACGGTGGAAACGAAAGCGTTGCAGAACGTGAATATGGAGGTCCGGAAGGGCGAATTCATAGCCGTTACTGGCCCTTCCGGATGCGGCAAGACCACGCTGCTCAACATCCTCGGTCTCCTCAACACCCCCGATTCGGGTCGTTACTGGCTCAACGGTCGGGAAGTCTCCACTCTGCGCGAGAGCGACCGCCTGAAACTGCGACGCGGCGTCATCGGCTTCGTGTTCCAGAGCTTCAACCTCATCGACGACATGAATGTCTTCGAGAACGTGGAGCTGCCGTTGCGCTACATCGGGCTTAGTAAGTCGGAGCGCAAAGCAAAGGTCAACGAGGTGCTGGAGCGCATGAACATGATCCACCGGGCGAGTCACTATCCGCAGCAGCTTTCCGGCGGTCAGCAGCAGCGCGTCGCCGTGGCCCGTGCCGTGGTTTCCAACCCACAGCTCATCCTCTGCGACGAGCCCACCGGCAACCTCGACAGCCAGAACGGCCTTGACGTGATGCATCTCCTCTGCGACCTCAACGCCGCCGGCACCACCATCGTCATGGTCACCCACTCCCCCCACGACGCCAGCTTCGCGCATAGGCACGTGAAGTTGTTTGACGGAACGATCGTGGATAGTTAGCAGTTAGTAGTTAGTAGTTAGCAGTTGTAACGAAAAGCCCCCATTATATTAAACTATTTCCTTGAGCAGCCTCGAAGAGGCAAGACGCACGCAGTGCAATTAACCCCACATAAGGCGAAGCCGCAATGTGGGGGCCTTGAGCAGCCCCGTAGGGGCAAGAGCTCGGTAGCCAGGGGTAAGGCGCGAGGCACGAGCGCCGCCACCCCTGGGGTTCAGAACAAAAACCCAAACCCAATATGAAAAACCCGAAAACCCCATTAATCCTCAACATCCTCGGCCTCGCCGTGGCGATCGCCGCCTTCATGGTGGTGGCGATGGTAAGATATTATGACCTCCGGTACGATAAGTCGTACCCCGGTGCCGACCGCATCTACTCGGTGTGGCTCATGAAAACCATGTACCTCGGCAACGATACGATAGAGAGCTCTGTACCATCTGGCAATGCATATTATCAGCTGCTTACGGGCCTTCCTATGAAAAGTGGCAGCCAAATCCAATCCTCAGAGCAACCTTTAGAAGAGATTGAGGATGTCTGCGCGTTGAGCGGTTACGGCTATGGTTGGCAGCGGGTGGCCGCGGAGAGCACTACCGCACCCGACACCATCTCTAAGATACAAATGACCACTCCCTCCTACTTTCCCTTTTTCGGCATTGAAATTAAAGAGGGAAGTTTGGAGAAGTTTACAGACTTTGGAAATGCCGTGATTTCCAGCCGATTAGCAAAGATTTTGTTTCCTCACGGAAGTGCTGTCGGACAACGGATTGTCTTAAGTCAAAATGATGGTCAAAAACGATTAGCGTCAAAACTTGATACCCTTACGGTGATAGCTGTTTTCAAAGACCTGCCGCAAAATAGTTCCCTGCATGATTATGAGGTGGTTCGTCACCATCCGCCTGGCATCTTTTACGGTAATTTATATGTCAAAGTGAAAGACACAACGATGGTTAATGTCTTGAAGGAAAAGATGTTGGATCGTTATCAAACGGCATATTACGCTTACTGGGATAATGTTGACACTACTGGCGATGAGGCATTAAGTCAAGCGGAATATAAACTAAAGTATAAAGATGCACCGCAGGAAATCGACAATGTGACGATGAACTCTTTGCATGACAACTATTCTTCGCCCAACAATTTCTGGAATTTGGAAGCCAAGCAGTACACAACGGTTTCCAAAATGCTGAGCGTGTTCGGTATCGTGTTGCTTTTGCTTGCCTTCCTGAACTTTACCAACTACGCCGTCGCCACTGTGCCGCTGTTCCTGCGCAAGACGAACATCCGCAAGATCGAGGGTTGTTCCAATGTACAGCTGCGATGGGAGATGTTCGGGCGGTTCCTGCTCTCCGCCGTCGTCGCGTTCCTCATCGCGATGGTCATCGTGGAGGTGTGCGCCCGCACGAAGGTGATTCCGTTCGTGGACATCAGTCTGAAGCTTACGGACAATATGCCGGTGGTATGGCTTTCCGCCGCCGTCACCCTCTTGGTGGCCGTGGTCGCCTCGCTCTATCCGGTTTTCTACACCACCGCCGCCGCCAATGTGGAGTCGGCGTTGAAGAGCCAGCTCGCCACCCCTGAAAAGTACGGCAAATGGCGCAAAGTGTTGCTTCGTATGCAGATCACTCCGGCTTCTGTGATACAATTCTTTGCTTCTTTCGCCATAGTCCTCTTTGTGACGTTAGTTTTTGTGCAGAATCATCAGATGAAAACTGCCGATGTGGGCTTTGAGACGGAAAACATCTATGTGTCCAAACTCCAAAAATCAGATCCAAACACTACGAATCTTGCTCTCAAGGGGTATCAGGAGGACTTTCAGTATAAGACTATGGACTCTTTGAAGGGTGAATGGAAAAAGTTGTGGGAGATTGCGGATGTCGCGTGGGCGGAGAATCCCATACTCGGACAAGGGGACTCCTACGGCATGGTGACGCTTCAAACTGGAGATGAATCGGTATCGATTTGCGACCGCGCGGTTTCGGCCAATTTCTTCCGATTTTTTGGTATCAAAATGGTGGAAGGCAAAGACTTTGAAGAGGTTTGTAACGCATCGCGTAATGGCAGAATCCTTAACGAGTCGGCACTGAAATTGACGAAGCAATGGGATATCGACTCAAACCGAACGAATGCAGGCATTGACGGTGTTGTGCAAGATTTCCACAACATGCCGCTCATCAACGAGATAGAACCTTGTATCTATTTCGCGAAAGTCAATGACGAACTCGTGTGGAATGATCCGTATATTTACATCAAACTGAAAGATACTGGCAAACAAGAAGTTGATCCAACATTAGTAAACCAAATGAACACTGCTTGCGCCCCATTGGGACATTTGGGCTCGTTCACCTCATTGAAGGAGGCCATTGACAAGGAATACGAAAAAGAGGACGACTTCGCCAAATTGATGGCGCTGTTCGGGGTGGTTACTTTGTTCGTCACGCTCACCGGATTGTTCGGCATGGTGATGTTGGACTGCATGTATCGTCGCCGCGAGCTGAGTCTGCGCCGCGTCTATGGCGCCTCCACCGGCAACCAGCTCTGGAAGATGCTCCGCAACCAGCTCATCATCTGCGTGGTATGCTTCGGTGCCGCCATTCCCCTCGCCGTCAGCCTCTTCCACAAATGGCAGCAGCATTTCGCCTACAAAGCTGACATCCCTGTCTGGCCCTTCCTGGCGACCTTCCTCACCGTCACCCTCCTCGCCCTCGCCATCACCGCATGGCAGACGCTGCGGACGTTGCGGGAGGAACCCACGGAAGCGATACAATGACGAGAGTTAGCAGTTAGTAGTTGTAACGAAAGAGCCCCCACATATTGAAACTACTTCCTTGAGCAGCCCCGGAGGGGCAAGAGCTCGGTAGGGCTGAAAGCCCGAAGTATGCCAACCCAGGGTGAACGCAGTGAGCCCTGGGATATCCAGAAGAACCAAAATCCCAAGAAAAATGAAACAAACCCCAAAAATCCTCAACATCCTCGGCCTCGCCGTCGCCCTGGCCGTCTTCATGATCCTCATGGCGCAGGTCCGCTACGACCGCCGCTACAACCGCTGCTTCGCGGACTCCGAACGGATGTACCGCGTGGAGGAGAACACCGACAACCAGGGATACTCCCACTGGATGGTCGGAAGCTACAAGGCCGACTATCTCGACAGCCTCGACGAGGTAGAGTCTGTTTATCAGTTCGATCTCACCCAACGAGCCGACATCAAATATTGCAACCCTGTGTTGGCAAATTCTGTGGAAGATGTGGGCGAACTGTCGTTCGGAACTATTTATAGTACGCAGTTCTTCGATTTCTTTGGCTATAAATGCGTGGACGGTTCGTTCAGCGACTTTGACAGGGATGATGAGATCGTGATTCCCGAGTCGTTGGCCAAAAAGGTGTTTCCGAAAGAGAGCGCCGTTGGGAAAACACTCTTGCTGAATGACAACTATTTTGGCGAAGACACCATCCTGAAGCAAAAGATTGTGGCGGTCTATAAGGATATGCCCCAAAACAACTCCTTCGGCAACCCGCTGTTTTTTATCGAAACACCACAGCTGGCTTATAACGTGGTGGAAATCAACCAGGATTCGATTCGGGCATTATGGGATGGAGACAGCGACTTTGAAACGGAAGTGTGGGGTGTTGGACAAAATTGCACGCCCGATTCGCTTTTCGTTGAAGTTTTTCTTTACAGCAAGGCACAAGATGACACGACGAAAGTTGATAAGGAGAAATATGTGAGGGTTAGGGCTACCTGTGACCCAAACGATCCTGCACCTGCACTGGTGAAGGATACAATGAAAATGCCCAATCCTTGGGGCTCCCTCTACTGCAAGCTGAAGTCTGGAGCTGATCCCAACGCGATTGCCGCCAAGCTGAAAGAAAGGTTCTATTCCAGTGAGGACTTGGATGATGAACCGTGTGAAGTGCGATTGATGGCGGTTAATGACATCCACTTCGAGGACGATGCTGTTAGGTACAACAAACAAGATGCCGTCAGTCGCTTCGTGGTGAACTGTCTGGCAGGCATAGCGTGGGCGGTGCTGATCATCGCCTTCCTCAACTTCGCCAACTTCGCGATTGCGGAGGCACCCTTGCGTATGCGTCGCGTGAACACCCGCAAGGTGCTTGGGGAGTCGGATGGCGGAATATGGTGGTCGATGGCGAAGGGCTATATCACCCTTTCGCTCGTGGCGTTCCTCATCGCCTTCGTCATCTTCCTGATCTGCACCCGCCTGTCTGAAATCCCGATGTTGTCCAACCCGGTCACCATATCCGGCAATGTCTCTATCATACTCATGACCTTATTGTTGTCCATAGTTGTCGGAGTTATCGTTTCCGTTTACCCAACGCGAATGGTCACCGTTGTCTCTCCTGATGTCGCGCTGAAGGGCAGCTACGGGTTCTCGAAAACGGGTCGCCGTCTGCGCATGTTCTTCATCGGGCTGCAATTCTTCCTCGCCTCTGTCATCCTGACCTGCACGCTGTATGTCGCTGTCCAAAACCGTTACCTCAAGACGTATGACATGGGCTATCAGACGCACAACATCTTGAATTTCGATGCGGATTTCTGCAAGTTAGACAGCATCGAGCCTTACATCCATGCTCTCGAGCAATTATCCGGTGTTGAAGATGTTACAGCATCTTCGTGGCCTATAGTGCGCAACTCCGGTTACGTGTTGTATGGCCGTAAATTAGTATCTCCTGACTCCGCCAAAACGCAAGTCGTAGAGTTTCATGCCATGCATGTTTATCCCAACTTCATGGAATTTTTCGGGATACGGATGAGTGATGGGCGCACCTTCATAGATTGTGACACGTCTGGCAACCGACGGTATGTGATTTTCAACAAGAAAGCGCAGGACCAGTATCACCTCTCGTTGGACTGGCATTACGACAGCCAGTTCTGTCTTGGACGCACCACCTTGATTGGTATTGCTGAAAACTTCCATTTCCGTCCACTGTTCGACACCATCCAGCCGCTAGGCATTGAGGTCGGGAATTACGGTCAGGTGCTGAGTCAATTCTTTATCAAATATAACGAGAATGCCGACACTACAGCATTGATTCGGGAAATCCGTAGTCTAACCCCCAAGTTTACCAAATACGACGGCAAAGAAGCCACGTTGGACATCAGCACTTTGGACGACGACATAGCAGGATTTTACGAGAAGGAAGCCGGCCTCTCGAAGGGGTTGTTCATCCTCTGCGGTATCGCGGTGCTGCTTGCGCTGATGGGCGTGGCGGGGATGCTGCTACTGGAAATGACCTACCGCCGTCCCGAGTTGGGTTTGCGGCAGATTTTCGGCTCCTCCACAGGACAGCTACTCGCCCGTGCCAACGGCAAGTACGCCCTCCTCTGCTCTGTCGCGTCCCTGCTCTCCGTGCCCGTCAGCCTCCTGCTGCTCCACCAATGGCTGAAGTTGTTCGTCGCCCACGCGCCTATCGCCGTCTGGATCTTCCTCCTCGCGTACGCTATCTTGTTGGTGCTCACGGTGTTGGTCGTCACGGTGCAGTCGGCGCTGTCGTTGCGGTTCGAACCGGTGGAGGTGATACATAATAGTTAGCAGTTAGTCGTTAGTAGTTAGCAGTTAGCAGTTGCGGGCGACCCCAATTCCCCTTCTTTTAGAAGGGGTGCCCGAGGGGCGGGGTAGTATTATAAAACAACTTCCTTGAGCAGTCCCGAAGGGACAAGACGCACGAAGTGCTAATAACCCCACATAAGGCGACGCCGAAGTGTGGTGACAAACGGCGCGGTTGCGAACAGCGTGTCGGAGACACGCAACTTTTCCCCCTCCCACCCAAGATTCTCCCCCTAACATACGTTTATGTATGTAGAAACATTCACCAAAACCTTAACCGTTATGAGAAAAATAACCTTAACCATCCTATTGGTTGCTGCAGTGGCGGCGACCTGGGCGCAGAAGCCCGACAAGAAAACCGTAAAAATGGAGAAACAACTCGTGGGGACTTTCGTGGAGGTGCCGGCAGGGCATTATATGATTTGCAGCGGCATTGGCGACACGACGTGGGTAACCCTCGCGGCATTCCGAATGTTAGAGACGGAGGTAACCAACGCATCGTACAATCTCTTTTTGGAAGACCTTAAGGCTCAGGGACGAATGGCCGACTACGAGAAGGCCAAAATTGACACTACCCAGGCGATCTTGGTAAATCGTTACGGCACCCATCCAGCATTTCCGCCATATCCTCCGTATCCTGTGTCCTGCATCAGTCATGAGGGCGCTATGCTGTTTTGCCGCTGGCTTACGGAAAAAACGGGCAGCAACGAGTGGGAATACACCCTGCCTACCACAGATCAATGGAAACATGCCGCACATGGTGGTCTAATCTATAACACATACCCGATAGGGGGACCATATCTCACCAATGGTAATGGGGAACCTTTATACAATTTTTTAAGAGTCGGTGAAGAAAGTATCACCATGCAGGATGGAAAATATGTCGTCATGATAAACTATGATCCTTTTCATTATATCAATAACTTACCTAACCCAGCCAAGTCGCATTACCCCAATAATTATGGCCTGTACAATATGAGTGGCAACGTGGCGGAGATGGTATATGAGCGAGGCATCGCGTACGGCGGCAGTTATCTCGACCCCGGCTACGACATCCGCATCGACAGCGAGAAACCTTACGACGCCCCGTCCCCGCTGATCGGCTTCAGGGTGATTGCGGTGAAAAAGAGTTAGCAGTCAGTAGTTAGTAGTTAGCAGTTTTGGGAGGACGGACCGAAAAAAAAACAATTCCCCCCTTAGGGGGGTGCCCGAAAGGCGGGGGGGTAAAACGAATGAAGAATCCATCACGAAAAGGGGCAGCCTGCACACCTGACGGCGTGCAAACCCACACGCGGGAAACCGCTTTGCTACCGAGCCCTTCAGCCCTCTGGGCTGATCGCGACCGGAACGGTTCCCCAGAGCCCCGTCAGGGGCTAAAGCTCGGTAGAAACGGCGATATACCATTTCCACAAGAATACAATTAAAATCTTAGTCGTATAATTAAAACAATAATTGTGTCTTTGCCGCCGTTAAAAAAAAGACGAACCAAAAATCACCAAACAATGAATAACGCCGTCATCAAATTAGCCCTCCTGTTCATGCTACCATTGACAGCGCTCACCCTCTTCACCGCGCAGGCCCAAAACACAGCGTATTTGCGAAGCGGTAGAAACGGCGTTTGGTTTGAAGTGCGGAGCGACACCTCGAATCCGTGCCGCTACACAGAGGACAACAAAATCTACCAGGCCGACAGGGAGTTCACCTTCGAGTTCCACTATTTCGATCCTCAAGGGAAGGAACGCTATATGAGGTGTGAACGAGTCCCAATACAACGGCAGAAACTTACGGAAGCTGGTGACACCGTCACAAACACATACTATTCGCCGGATTTCTCCTTCTCAGATGAGTTCGATGCAAAAGACTCCTGCATCAATCGTTATTTGGTAAAAGTTGCTTGCTCGAGTCGTGTATTCAGAAAAGATTATGACCAAACCGTGGAGGAGTTTTACTTTCTCTTGGATGGTCAGAGATCAAAGTTGCCATTATCCATGTCTGGCATCGTGGAGAACGAACGGAATTT
>JAGCVQ010000087.1 GCA_017962275.1 Bacteroidales bacterium | reverse complement strand
GTCCCATGGCGGCTCAGAACAAGAGCATCGGTCGTTTCCACCTGGACGGCATCCCGGCGGCTATGCGCGGCATCCCGCAAATCGAAGTCACCTTCGATATCGACTCCAACGGCATTCTGAACGTGACGGCTCACGACAAGGCTTCCGGCAAGGAGCAGAAGATCCGGATCGAGGCTTCCTCCGGCTTGAGCGACGACGAAATCAAGCGCATGAAGGCCGAAGCCGAGGCCAACGCCGATGCCGACAAGAAAGCCAAGGAGGAGATCGACAAGCTGAACAACGCTGACTCTTTGGTGTTCAACACCGAGAAACAGCTCAAGGAGTTCGGCGACAAGATTCCCGCTGACGACAAGGCCAAGATCGAGGCTGCTGCTGCGAAACTGAAGACCGCTCACGACAACAAGGACTTCGCCACCATCGACAGCGCAACGGCCGAGTTGCAGAGCGCTTGGAACGAAGCTTCGCAGAAGATGTACGCCGCACAGGGCGGTGCTCAACAGCCCGGTGCCGACTTCAACGGCGGCTTCAACCAACAGGCCGGTCCGCAAGGCCCGCAGAGCGGCAACGGCGGCAACGATAGCGAGGTCCAGGACGTGGATTTCGAGGAGGTGAAATAATATCACGAATACCTGGTAGGGGCGAATAATCATTCGCCCCTACAATACCCCCAAACGGGTGCCGACGATGAATCGGTGCCCGTTTTTTGTTTGCCTAATCAAAGAATCCTAACCCGCTGATCGCGCTTAACATGCGATCGACGTAGTCCCACGTGGTGGGCGACCATTTGAAGCCCAGACGATAGAGCACTTGCGTGGTGTAGGGGTTGCTGACGGCCACCTCTTTGACTTTCATGCCATGGGCCATGTCCTGGTAGGCGAGCAGGCTCGAAAGCGTCTTGGCCTTCTGCGGGTCGTTGCCGGCACTCTCCATGGTGGCGTTGTACTCCTCGTCCTCCACAAGACGGATATCGGTGCCCAGCTTGTTGAATCCGCTGAGGACGTCGCCGAGGAACTGCGTGTGGCTGTTGTAGGAATGGAACAGACAGCACTCCTTGGGCGTGGAACTGAGCAGGATGATGGCGTGCGCCATTTCGTCGATGGGCGAGAATTCCACCTTGCTCTCGTACAGGGAATAGGGGAAGCAGCCTAACATGTTGAAGACTTTGATGCGCCCCATGAAGGAGTTCGTGGAGAAGTTGATTTGGAACTCGCCGTCGCTGGTGCGGGCCGCCAAGTTGCCGACACGGATCACCTTGGCCGACAATCCATTCTCGACAATCGATTGCAGCACAATGCGTTCTGCCAAGAATTTGGAGTGGACGTACTGGTTTCCGAGATATTGCCCGTCGTAGAGCCGCTGCTCGGTGAAGACGTAGTCGGGCGCCATGGTGTCGTTGACGTTGAGACCGCTGGTGCTGTACGTGGAAATGTGTACCAACCGTGCGCCGGTCTTCAGACAGAGTTCAACACAACGTTGTGCGCCGCCGATGTTGACATCTTCGATTTCAGTGCCTTCACTGAAGTGTTTCACCACGGCAGCACAGTTGAATGCCGTGTCGATTTTTGCCTGCACAAGCGAGGTCAAGTCGTTGGTGACATCTCCAAGGACGATGTGGAGACGGTTGCCGAAGAGTTCGTCGTAGGTGGATTCGAAATAGTAGAACAGCAACGTTTTCAGTCGGTGTTCGGCGGCATCCAGATTCTTGTCGCGAACCAAACAGTAGATGTCTTGCGCATCCGACCGGATCAGTTCCTGCAGGACGTGAATGCCGAGGTAGCCCGTGGCACCCGTGAGTAGCACATTGCCCAAAGATTGTCGCTCGCCCTTGCGGAAACTTTCCAATGTGTTGTTGCTCAGTAGATTGTTAATGCCGGAATAGTCGAATTTGGTCACATCTTCGTCATCGGTGTTGACCACCGTGTTGCCAGAGACGAGCGCGGCGAGCTTTCTCGGGGTGGCGTTGGAGAAGACGTCGCCGTAGGCCACGTGCATTCCTGCCTTGTCGGCTTCGATGATGACACGGGTCACCATGAGCGAGGTGCCGCCCAGGTCGAAAAAGCTGTCGTTGGCACCGATCTTGTCCATGGCGAGAATCTCGCTGAAGATGCGGCAGAAGAGCGCTTCCGTGTCGTTGGCCGGTGCCACGTATTCGCGGTCGGAGGCCTGCATGACGGGCGTGGGCAATGCCTTGCGGTTCACCTTTTGGTTCTGGTTCAACGGAATGCTGTCGATCTGCATCGTGGCGGCGGGAACCATGTACGGAGGCTTCCGCTCGCCAATGAAGGCATTGAGCGCCTTGATGTCCACCTCCTGGTCGCTGACGATGTAGGCGGCGATGAACTTCCCTCCATTCTCGTAATCAAAGGCCTGCACGGTAGCGTCCTTGATGCCCGGGTATTGACGTATCACGGCTTCCACCTCTTTGAGTTCGATACGGAAGCCACGAATCTTCACCTGACCGTCTTTGCGTCCCACAAACTGGATGTTGCCGTCGGGGAGATAACGCACGATATCGCCGGTGCGATATACGCGGGCGTGTTTCGGGTCGTCGTCAAAGGGATTCTTCAGGTAAGTTTCGGCGTTTTTCTCGGGACGGTTCAAATAACCGCGGCTCACCTGCGGGCCTGATACCCACAGTTCGCCGGCAGCCCCGAGAGGCAATCGATTAAACTGTTTGTCAACAATATAGAGTCTGAGATTGTCCAGCGGCTTGCCGATGGGGATGTCCAGCTCGTAATCTTTCACCCAATAGTTGGTGGTGAAGATGGTACATTCTGTCGGTCCATAGCCGTTGTACATCTTGTAGTTTGTCGGCGGATTGAGCGCGGACAATTTTTCACCGCCCACAGCGAAGCAGCGCAACGAGTGGTTCTCCACATTCGTGACAAACTGGTAGCCCACCTGGGTGGTGATGAACGAGTGGGTGATACCTTGCGTATTGAAATAGTCGTTGAGGTCGGGCAGGTTGAGACGGATGTCTTCCCCGATGATGTGGACGCAGGCACCGCAGGTCAATGCCGGATAGAGGTCCATCATGCAGGCATCGAAACCGTAGCTGGCATACGCGGCCACGCGGTCGTTGGCGGTCAGGCCGTAATGACGCTGATACCAATGACAGAAAGCCATCAAGTTGCCGTGTTCCAGCTGGCAACCCTTGGGCGTTCCCGTGGAACCGGAAGTGTAAAGCATGATGAAAAGGCTTGACGGGGTGATGTTTGCCTTCACAGGGTTAGAAACAGGCAGTGTATCAATATCTTTTGTCAACAGCACTTTGCCTTGATATTCATCCACAAGGGGACGCAACTCCTCATCCGCGATGAGCAGTTTGGCATCGGCATCCTTCATCATAAAGTTCAGACGTTCGGCAGGATAGCTCGGGTCAAGCGGCTGGTAAGCGCAACCGGCCTTCAATACGCCTAACGAAACGATGGCCATCCATTCGCAGCGCGGAATCAATACCGAAACAACATCTTCATTCCCAAGACCTTGCGTAACAATGTATCCTGCAATGCGTTCTGAAATCTCATCCACCTCACGATAGGTGTATTTCTTGTCGTGATAGACCACTGCCAGGTTGTCGGGTGTCTGCTCCACCTGCTTGCGGAACAGCGAAACGATGGTCTGGGTGTCGTCGTAGGGCACGTCGGTCTGGTTGAAGCTGTCAAGCAAAGCGGTTTGTCCGGCATCCAGCAAAGATACTTGCTGCAATGCCATTTCAGGATGGCAGACGAAAGCCTTGGCCGCATTGCATACCGATTGCGCCAGACTTTGCATCAGTTCGTGGCTGTAGCGACCGTTGTCGTATTCGACCATCACCCCCGGCACGCCTTCCTTCTCTTGAATGTAGAAAGCAATGCGGAACTTCGGCGTGTTCAGTTCAAGAGACTCTATGTCAAGTTGTTGACCATTGATTAAGTATTGGTCGATCACTCCCATTTGATAGGCGAACATGATTTCGGCCGACAGGTCGTAATCTTCGGCTATCTGTGCAAAAGGATACTTCTCGTGCGTCAACGTCTCGTCGAAGTTTTGGCTGGTCTCTTTCAGGAAGTCCATCACCTTTTGCTCACCAATTTGGGCGCTCAAAGCCAACGTGTTGACAAACATGCCCGTCGTATTGCAGATACGCAGGTCGGAGCGGCCGTTGCTGATGGTGGTGATGCAGATTTGCTCGTTGTTCGTGAAACGGGAGAGCGAATAAAACACCGCCGCCAAGGTGAGGTGCGCGGGCGAGAGGTTGTGCTTCTTGCAGAATTCCTCCATCACGTCGAAGTCCATCTGGCAGAAGGTCTCGCTGACGGTCCCCTGCTCCAAAGGATTGGTCAAGTCGGAAGGCACTTCGGTGACCCCTTCCACTTTGCCCAAACGCTCGTTGAAGAAGTTCTTGGCCTCTATGTAACTCGGCGTGTTTTCTGCCGCTTTCTCATCGGCGACAAAATCGGCATAGCTGATGGTCTCGGCCTCAATCTGACCTCCGTTCATCAGGTCGCACAGCTGGTTCAGGAACAGGTCGAAGGAACCGCCGTCGAAAATCAGGTGATGCACATCGGCCAAGAGGTAAACATCTTGCTCGGTGGTGACGATTTCCATGCGGTACAACGGTCCTTGTCGCAAATTGAACGGCTTCACAAACGTTACTTTGTGTTTTTCCAGTTCCGTTTCGCTTAACTGGCTCTTTGTGATGGCAACAGGCTGGTTTTTGTCGATGATTTGGACGATTTCGCCTCCTTCGCTGTCAAAATGCACAAAGAACTGCGGATGCGCCTGGATGAGGGTCTCGATGGACTTTTCAAGCAGCTGTGCATCAGTGCCTTTGGGGAAACGGATAAGCGATGGAATGTTATACACCGTGGAGGTGGGCTGTTTCATGCAGTCCACATAGACACCGATCTGCGCGTAGGAGAGGGGAGCGTTTTTTAATTCAGAATTATGAATTAAGAATTCAGAATTAGTGGAATCCGGAGCAGTTGGGGTAGTAGGCGTATTAAGTAGATAGTTTAGAATCTCGTTCTCGATGGTCTGCAAAGTGCCCGTCTTGGACAGCGATTTCGAGTCGAGGGCGACACCAAACCGCTTGTTGATCTGAATAGCCAACTTGATGGCCATGATGGAGGTCAGGCCGACATAGCCCAACACCGTCGTTACGCCAAACTCTTCGGTGTTGATGATTTTGGCGATGATGTCGTGGATTTCCTGCTCCAACACGTTCATCGGCACATTGCTCTCCACAACAGCTTCATCCGCTTTCTTTTCGGGCTTCGGAAGGGCTTTCTTGTTCACCTTCTGGTTCTGGTTGAGCGGGATGCGGTCGATCTGCATCGTCACGGCGGGCACCATGTAAGGCGGTTTCTCTTCCAGAATGAAATCGTTCAGTGCCTTGATGTCAATCTGCTCATCTGCAACGATATAGGCTGCGATGAACTTGCCGCCGCCCTCTTCGTCGAAGGCTTGCACGGTGGCATCCTTGATGCCCGGGAACTGAAGGATGACACCCTCGACCTCCTTGAGCTCGATGCGGAAGCCGCGAATCTTCACCTGTCCGTCCTTGCGGCCTACAAACTGGATGTTGCCGTCGTGCAGGTAGCGCACGATGTCGCCGGTGCGGTAGATGTGTGCGTATTTCCCGTCGGTTTCGAAGGGGTTGGCAATATAGACCTCGGCGGTCTTCTCGGGACGGTTGAGGTAGCCACGGGTGACTTGCGGTCCGGCGACCCAAAGTTCACCGGCCGCGCCCACAGGCAGACGATGTCCCGCTTTATCGACGATATAAAGCTTGATGTTGTCTAATGCCGAGCCAATCGGAATGTCCTTCATGGGCTTCGTCACATCGAAAGAGGTGATGCAGACCGTGCTTTCGGTCGGACCGTAGAGGTTCACCAACGTGTAGTTCGTGGGTGGAGTCAGCGGCGCCAACTTCTCACCACCGGTCAGCAGGTAGCGCAAGCTGTGGTTCTCGATGGAAGTGGCAAACTGATAGGCCACCTGCGTGGTCATGAAACCGTGGGTGATCTGCTCTTTTTCGAAATAATCGTTCAAGGCCAGCATGTCCAGACGCAGCTCTTCCGGGATGATGTAGAGCGTGGCGCCACGGGTGAGACAGGGGTAGGTCTCCATCATGTTGGCATCGAAACCATAGCTGGCGTAGGCCGTTACGCGGCAGTCGGGCGTGAGGTTGAACCGACGGTGATACCACTCACAAAATGCAACAAGGTTCCGATGCACTAACTGGCAGCCTTTGGGTGTGCCCGTTGTGCCGGAGGTGTAGAGCATGATGAACAGCGATTCGGCTTTGGGCATACAGGCGGTCAGGTCTGTGTTGGCGGCAGGAAGTTGCGGGATGTCGTGGATGGACAGCACATCGCCCGTATAGTGGTCGACAATTCCGCGCAGTTCCGGGTCGGCGATGAGCAGTTTGGCGGAGGCGTCTTCCATCATGAAGTTGAGACGCTCCGAAGGATAGGTCGGGTCGAGAGGCTGGTAGGCGCATCCGGCCTTGAGCACGCCCAAGGAGATGATGGGCATCCACTCGCAACGTGGAATCAACACGGAGACCACATCCTCTTCGTGAAGGCCTTTCCCATGGATATAGGCGGCGATGCGGTCGGAAATCTCATCCAATTCCTTGTAGGTGAAACGTTTGTCTTGATAGACCACCGCGATGTTGTCGGGCGTTTGCGCCGCCTGCTTGCGGAACATGGAGACAACGGTTTCGTCTTTGTCCAACTCCTTGTCGGTCTGGTTGAAACTGTCGAGCAAGGTGCATTGGCTCTTCGTGGTGATGTCGATGTCGCGCAGATAGGTTTGGCTGAGGAAACCTTCCAACGTGGCCTCGTAGCTCTCCATGAACTGGTCGATCAGCGTTTCGGAGTATTCGTTGGACTTATATTCCGCTCGGATATGATATTGTTTGCCGACATAGAAGGCCATCAGGTAAAACGACACTTCCAAGGTGTTGTTGCAGAGCTGTATAGCCTGCATGGGTTTGCCCATCAGTTCAGTGTAATCCAGCAAAAGCCCGTGCCATACGAAAATGGAGTTGGTTTGCAGGTTGAGGTCGGCCATCAGGTCGGTGTAGGCATAGAGGTCGTGCTTGCGGCAACCGGCCATCTGTTCCTGACCGGCTTTCAGGAAGTCCAACACGGTGGTCTCTTCCGTGAATTTGGCATAAACGGGCAGCGTCTTCACCGTCATGCCTACGGAATGGTGGCACTTGGGTTCGGTGCGGCCGTTGTAAACCGTGGTGAACAGCGACTCCTGCTCGTTGTTGAATTTGGCCAACAGGAAGGAATACACTGCTGTGAAAAGGGTGCTTTTTTTGATGTCGTTGGCTTTGCAGAAGGCATCCACCCGGGCCATGTCGGTGCCGAGGATGCGGACTTTATGGGCGTCTGTGCGCTCGGGAATTTCAAGGTCGGGGAGTAGTTGCGTGAAGGTGTCGCCGCAGTCGAAGTTTTGGGCGTACCACTGTTTGCCCTCCTCGAAAGCGGGCGTTTTGCGCTTTTCAGCTTCGGCAAGGGCCAGTTCCTGCATCGTCATCTCCTCGGGAGCGAGCGTGCCGCCGTTGTAGGCCGTCTCCACATCGCTGATGATAATATTGTACGAGGTGCCGTCGCTGATGATATGGTGCATGTCGAAGAGCCAATAGATATGCTCCGCGTCGCGCATCACTTTTGTGTGAAACAGCCTGCCGCCATAGAGCTCGTACGACACGATGAATTTCTGCTTCTCAGTCTCGATGTCGGTAACTTGTTCGACAGCAAGGCTGAACTCCTCCTTTTCCAAATCGAGGCTTTGGAAGGGCTCTCCGTCGTCATTCACCCCAATCCGGGTGAAGAAAGTGGGGTGGGCCTTTATGGTTGTCTCAATGGCACGGCACAAGCGGTCGGCATCAAGGCTGCCGTCAAAGACAAAGAGGAACGGCAGGTTATAAAAAATCTCATTGTCATGGCCTACGCATTCCGCATAAATGCCATATTGCGATTTGGATAATGGAGCCTTTTTTTCCATATTTGATGTTTTATTTATTACTCTTTATGCTTTTGGTCGTTAGCTTATGACGTGTGGTTTATGACTTAAGACGTAAGACTTATGACTTAAGACTTCTACATGAATCATTGACCCTTAACCCTATAACCTCCTAACCCTTTAACCCTTTTTCTTATCGTTCCATGCGTAGGTGAAAATCGTCGGGGTGACGGTCAGCATCACCCAGCCCCAATGCAGACTGGGCGTTCTGGAGACTCTTTGTAGAAGTTTCATCGTCTCCGTGCCGCGCATGTAGGTGTAGCCTGCCCCGATGGTGACAAATTTCGCGAACGTGTAGCCTATGTTGAACTCGACATCATGTCCCAAAGCTTTATTCAGGGCTTCATTGTCGCCAGTCCGAAGATCGGCGGAAATGGCGTAGAAGTGATAAGAGGCATTGATTTTCAACCCTGTAACAGGGCTGACAGTGCCGCCGGCGTATAAATTTTGTAAACCAGGGGAGAAGTTACTCACATAACTGTCCAAGTAGAAGAAGTCCATGGCGCCATAGAATTGGTGGTGAGACCCGAACAACGGGGTGAAACCTTTGGCTTCTTTGTGGAAAATAAGGCCAAAACTACCAATCGGGACGGGAAAGTTGTCACCACTCAGGTAATCATAACCGGCATAGAGGTTGTAAATTTCGCTGGGCGTGACCTTCACCTTCGCACTTCCCATGTAGGCGTTCAACTTCATGCCGTGCTCCTCCTTGCCCATTTGGTAGTAGAAAGAACCTTCCAAATTGACGATGCTGGGTTTTAACGTCACGTAGGTTCCGAACAGTTGCTGAAAGAAGGTTTTATTGGGCTCGTCAGATTTCTGGCTTTGCACCCCGATATTCATGCCGATCAAAGAGATTCCGAAAAAGTTCTTCGGCGTATTGTAGTGGTACCAAAGGGTTTGCATGGTCTTGTACGGCTGTATTCCGCCGGCATAATAGCTGATGCCTTGGGATATGTTTTCGGCATTCTGGTTATAGGCGAGGAGTACATGTATCTTGTGCCCGTATCCTTCGAAACCTAATTTCAGCGCGTCGTGGGTGGGCGCGGTCATCGTCCAGTCATCGTAACCTAAGATACGTTCGTCGTCATATTCAAAGCATTGGCGACCGATTTTGGCGAAAAGCCCTGTCTTGTTGTGCTTCATGGAGAGCCAGCCTTCCGACAGACTCAAGGTTCCGCCGGCTTGTCCCCATACGCCGGAGAATTGCGGCGAGAGTCGTATTTCCAACCAGTCGGAGCGCTTGTACCCGATGTTGAGCCGGTATTGCCCCATGATGAAGGCGGCCCGGCGTTCCTGTTCTTCGCCATCCACCTCATCGAATCCACCCACACGAATCTCCCCACGGGTGTTCAATTTGGTGTCAATCGTGAACTCGTTGTCGGCTTCCTGGGCCGACAATCCAAAATACGCCCACACGGCGGCCAACAGGAATAGCCACCGAGCAGCGTTAAAATGAGACTTGTGCATCGTTACTGAATTTCGAAAAAGCCATCTAATTTGGTCATTTTGAAGACCTGCATCACGTCGGGACAGACATTCCGAAGTTGCATGTTGCCGCCCTTGGCTGCCACTTCTTTTCTGATTTTCAAGAAGATGCGCAGACCGGAACTGCTGATGAACGGCATTTTCTCACAGTCGAGAATGATGGCCTTGTCCGCATGTTCGAGCAGCGGGGTGATGGTTTCTTCGATCTGTTGTGCGGCCACGGTATCCAACCGTCCGTCAAATGCGGCGATGATTTGGCTGCCTTCTTCTGTAATTGTAATATCCATACTCGTTATTGGTTTGTTTGATTACTATCGTATTGGGTTCAAAGTTCAAAGTTCAAGGTTCAAGGTTCAAAGTTCAAGGTTCAAGGTTCAAAGTTCAAGGTTCAAGGTTCAAAGTTCAAGGTTCAAATCTCACGTCTCACGTCCTACGTCTCACATCCCACATCATACGTCATGTTCAACACATTCTTCCCGTCCTTATATTCATACTCAATCTCGCTCATGATTTCCTTGATGAGGTGGATGCCGAGGCCGCCGATTTTGCGTTCCTCCAACGAAACGTTGAGGTTGGTGTCGGGGAGTTGCAGCGGGTCGAACGGCACGCCGGCGTCACTGAGGGTGGCGATAATGTGTCCGTCTTTAATATCTAAGGTGAGGTCCGCCGTGCCCTTTTCGCCTTCGGGGTAGGCGTACATGATCACGTTAGTGGCTGCCTCTTCCAAGGCGAGGTTGAGTTGCGGCAACAGTGAAGGATCGAGGTTCTCTTGCGCGAAAAAGTCGTTCAGAAACGGCTCTAACTTGTTGAGCTCTTGGATGTCGTTGCCCATGACCAAGGTGTAGCCGCTTTTGATGAACTGGATGGCGAGCATGGTGAGGTCGTCGCTCTGCTCGGCCTTGTCGGCAAACTGAAGCACCACATCGTGCATCTTCCGTATTTGTTCTTCGGCTGTCATGCCGTTGAAAGTGGAGGCCTCTTCCAACGCCCGTTTCTCTCCCAGTGTCTGTTTCTGGAGATTTTCAGCCTCGGTGAGACCGTCGGTGTAGAGGAACAGCGTGTCGCCGACAGCTAACTTCAAGGTTTGCGACGTGTATTCGGCACTAAGATCGACACCTAACAACAGATTGGGCTCCGTGTCGAGAAATTCGGCGTGGCCCGGGCGGATGATGATCGGGGGATTGTGACCGGCGTTGCAGTAACAAACTTCGCCCGTTGTCAGGTCCATTGTTCCGAGGAACATCGTGATGAACATGATGTCGGGATTGTTGTCGCTGATGGAGTTGTTAAGCGCCCGCATGATTATTTCGGGGCGGTCGCTTTGGGCCGACAGGGTGCGGAACAGACTGTGGGCGATGGACATCAGCAGGGCGGCGGGCACACCTTTTCCGGAGACATCGCCGATGCAGAAAAATAGCTTGTTGTCGCGGACATAATAGTCGTAGAGGTCGCCGCCCACATATTTGGCAGGTACTTGCAACCCTTTGATGTCTAATGTTCTGGCTTCCTTGGTGAGGGTTTCGGTCGGCAGCAGCGATTGTTGGATGTTGCGGGCGATGGCGAGCTCGTCCTCGATGTGTTGCTCCTTGATGCGCACTTCGTTCAGTGTCCACAGGCTCTTCAGGGAACTGCGAGCGATGAAGATTATCGCCAGCAAATCCAGAAAAACAAGGCTGGCGAATACCAGACTGGATGTCCTCAGTCGATGGTATAGGTCCCTGTCGGGGATGGTCATGGTGAGGATCAAGTTCCTTCCTGCGATGTCTTTGCTGTAAATGTGGCATTTGCCAGTCACTTTGTGTGGAGCGGGCACGATGGTGTCCCCATTCTTGGATGTGAGCACGCAGAAACTGTTGGGATAGAGATTGACGTTTCTGACGATGCTGGTGAGCGTGTCCAGGGTGATGTCTGCACTGATGACACCGATGCGGTGCCCTGATTTGTCACGGATGGCTCGGGCGTAGGTCATCATGGTGGTTTTGGTGACGTCGTATTCTAGGTAGGGGTTGCTCCAAGATCCGTCTTCCGCTGCCAAACCTTTGGTGAACCAGTCCATCCCGGTGTAGTCATGATCATCGCTGCCGATTTGTTTGCGAGACAGGGTCGTGCGCCCCGGCTCGTAACCCACCCACGGTTCGTACAAGCGTCCTTTTTGGGGGTAATAATATTCGATGAAAGCCATGTCGGCACCGATGATGGAAGGGCTGGATTCCACGATGTGCTGGGCAATGCCGAACATTTCATCGGGCTCGTTCAGCGAATTCTCGGCTAACAACTGCATGGACTTGATGATGACTTCGATTCTCCCGAGACGGGTAAGGATGAGCCGCTCGGTCTGCGCCAGGGTGTTCTCTGCCCGCTTCTCGGAGATAGTAAGTGTCCAATGGCGGACATACATATAATATGAGAGGCTGGCGGCCATGAAAACGGCGATGGCGACTAAAATCTTCGAAATCTCCCGCCTTGCAAAGCTTTTTCTGTTGTCGGATCCTGACATTGTGAACGAATTTGCTGTTCAGACCACTTATATTTAACAAGCCGCAAAGGTACTTAAATTTTAAATATACCCTGAAAAAGGGATTTTTTTCTTGCGAGACTTGTTGAGCGGTTCGCCGACAATCCGCTAAACCATTGAGATCAGATATTTCCAGATTCCGATGAATTGCACCACGGCGGCGATGACCACGAAGATGTGGAACACGAAATGACGGTAGCGTTTCTTTTTGCCGACGAGGTAAAGCACCGCCCCCAACGTGTAGGCTACGCCGCCGGCCAGGATATAGGCGAAGCCGGGCCACGTCATGGCGGTGATGGTGTCGCGCAGACTGATGACCACGCACCAGCCCATGGTGAGATAGCAGATCATGGAAAAGCGGGAGTATTTTTTCAGGTCGATGGCGTTGAGCACGATGCCGATGGCGGCGCAGACCCATTCCACCGCGAAAATCGACCAGGCCATGGCGGGGTTGATGGGCAGCACCCCGAGCAGCATGATGGGGGTGTAGGTGCCCGCGATGGTCACGAAAATGTTGCAATGGTCCACCACCCGCATCACCTGTTTGGGCATCCCTTTCGGCAGCCCGTGGTAGATGCTGGAGACCAGGAACATGAGCAGCACCGATGCGACATAGACGACGCTGCCGGACAGCGCCCACGGCGATGGGTTCTGCAGGGCGGCTCTCACCGCCACAACCATCATCCCCACGGCCAACACCGCGCCCACCGCGTGGCTCAGCGAGTTCAGCTTTTCCTCCTTCTCCGTGTATTCCGGGAACGGTCTCTCTTTCAACGGGGTGCGTTCAATCTTGGCCATTTTTTCGCTCTGTTTTTTGAGGCGGCAAAAATAGTCTTTTTTTGTCTGGTATTTTCGTACTTTTGCATCCTCATTCAAATTCGAACAAGATGAAGAAAATTTTATCCGTATTGTTCTTGTTTTGCGCTCTGTGTGGATGGGCGCAAACTCCGCTCCTCACCACGCAGTGGAATCAGGAATATCCTTACAATATACTTTGTCCGGCCGACCCGTTCGAGAATTATGCCCGTTGTTACACGGGCTGTCCGTCAACGGCTATGGGGCAGATTCTCAATCATTTGCGGACGACGCAAAACACACGCTTTGACGACAGCGACGACTATTACGCGAATTACTTCGGTCGGCAATTCCACATTGACGACAATTGGGATACCTACCAATTTCCCTCTTTCCCGCAGCTGAATGTGCTGTTGGATTCGGCGGATGCTGCATTCAACCGCGGCGAGGAACTTTCCGACTCCTTGGTAGCCGCTCTTATCTTTGCCAGCGGCGTGGCCTGCAAGCAGGTCTATACGGCGTCGCCGAATTACGGTTCTGGTACTTTTTCGGTGGATCAAGCGTATGCGGCTTACCAGCGTTTTGGTTTTGCGGATTGTCAGCTGTTTTTGGAACCCGATTCCACCATGTTCGCTATCTTGATCTCCAATTTGCAGAACGGGTACCCCGCCCATCTGGCTGTTGAAAACAATGCCGGAACGAGCGGGCACAACGTGGTGGTTGACGGCTATCGCGAAAGCGACGGTAAGTTCCACATTAACTTCGGGTGGGGTGGTTACAAGGACAACTGGTACAAGCTCTCTGATCCCGGCGGTTTTTCTTACGGTTGGACAAAAATCGAGGGCATTATCGTGGACATCATCCCCACAACAGTGTCCGTGGTTTCTCGCGAACCCTCCCGCCAACGTTCGCTGGAGGTCTATCCCAACCCTGTTTCTGATCTCCTTTACCTCAAAGAGCCCCCTTGCGAAACGGTGGATTATGCCATTTTCGATATCTCCGGCCGAATGGTGTCCGCAGGCACTTCCAATGGCTCCATTTCCGTCGCAGGACTGGAAAAGGGACTCTATGTTTTGCAAATCAAGGGTGAAAAACAGTCTGCAACGGCTAAGTTTGTGGTGAAGTAGCTTTTCGTGCGTTTCCTTTTCCGAATGCCCTGATGGCCGACAATCCTTTTTCGAGGGTGTTGCGGAACATCTCCTCGGGGTTGACCGC
>JAGCVQ010000086.1 GCA_017962275.1 Bacteroidales bacterium | reverse complement strand
TGCGGCTACGCCTTGTGTGGGGTTATTAGCACTTCGTGCGTTTTGTCCCTCCGGGCTCCCAATGTCACCCCCACACTGCGCTCCTTCGTCGCTTGTGTGGGGTTATTGAGCTCTGTCGAGCACTTGTCCCTCCGGGACTGCTCAAGGAATATATTTCGATTAATTTTCCAGCCTTTTATCAAAAACAAAAAAAAGTGTCTCCCTCATCGGGCAATCGGAAAAAAGTGTATTTTTGCGCGCTCTTTTGAGAAAGGAAAGTTGGCCGAGCGGCTGAAGGCAGCGGTTTCGAAAACCGCCAGGGTGTAAAAGCTCTCACAGGTTCGAATCCTGTACTTTCCGCGGTTTGTAGAGACGGTGCACGCACCGTCTCTACGTTTGTTTAAAGGGTTATGGGGTTATAGGGTTGGGGACGCGAAATTTTGCGTTTCTACCACCGGTCTTCCTCCGCTCCAACTCCGGTGTAAGTCCGGTGTAACTCCTGTGCAGGTCCGATGTGGGTTGTAGGGATGTCGCAATGCGGCAGCCCTGCAGCATCCCCCATTTCCCTGCGAAATCCCGCATCAAAAATTAACAATTCGAAAAACGAATTGTTAAGACAAAATCACATCCATTTGACAGCCAATCCGATACAAAAACTCGAAAAACACTTGACAAGAGGCGTTTTATGTTGTATATTTGCAGACTGAAAAAGAACTCTTATGGCAAAGAAAAAAGAAGAAACAGGACAAACGGCAATCGAACCGGTCGCAAATTGCGACCGGTTCAAAACATTGAAATATTCCCCCACTCTCCCTTATGCTTTTACAGTCTATGGCGTGTCTATGCTCCCATCTGTCCTTTCCAGCAAAAGAGCCATCGATACCAGCATCAGAATCATCGATGCTTTTGTCGCGATGCGAAAGTTTCTTGTTCAAAATGCAAATGTTTTGATGCGAATCGCCCATTTGGAGAGACATCAGATTGAGACCGACGAGAAAATTGATGCCATTCTCGACAAGATGGAACAAGACTCTCCCAAGCAACTCCCCGAACAAATCTTCCCCACGGGCTGCGTATGGGACGCGTGGGCGTATGTCTCCGACCTGGTCCGGGGTGCCGAAAGCCGAATCGTCCTCATCGACAATTTCGTGGACGACCGTGTGCTCTCGATGTTCACCAAGCGCAAAGAAGGTGTCGCGGCCACCATCCACACCCGCTACAACGAGCAGTTCCTCACCGACCTGAAGAAGCACAACACCCAGTACCCCGAAATCGAGTTCGTCCAGCTGCCGCATAAAAACCACGACCGCTTCCTCATCATCGACGACAAGGTCCATTTCCTCGGGGCCAGCCTGAAAGACATGGGCACCGGTCTCTGTGCCGTCTCCGAGATGTCGATCGCCCCGGAAACGATTCTGGGGCTGCTGGGGTAACGATTCGGTTTCCCCTACAACACTCAGTCTCACAAACGCCTCAATTCATCATTTCAGAATCCTTCTGTTTTCGCATATTCTATCCCCTATCCTATTGGCCCATTTCTCGCAGTAGAGCCAATAGTATGAGATCTTCTTCCTGTTCCTCAACCTGTCAAAGTATGGGAAAAACGCCCAAGAGACGGAAGGTATTGCAATGATTGGGATAAACAGTGGACCTAAGAACAACGACTGAATACAATGGCCGTATTCGTGGACAAGGGTGTCGTACTGCAGTTTCTTGTTGTCGTCTTTGCTTACACCAAGATAATCGGTTCCGCTAAGAAAAATGAACATGCCGCATCCCAAACTGCTCGGTTTGTTCCAGATGGTCACAATAGACGTTCTGAATCTATAATGCCGCTCTTTGAGATAAATCAAGAACATGACAAGCCCGAATAGGTTCTGCAGGATTCCCCATGTCCAATGGATTAGCGTGCAGAGAAGAGTGGTTATTCTCGATATTAGGGTGTGGTCATCCAGCATATTCTTCTTCTCCTGATTTGAGATTAAACTCCTTGCTGCCCCCTTGCTGGTTTCTTGCTGAAATCAGCAAGAAACAGCACGTGGATGCTTGATAAACAGCACTTTATAAAAAAAACTACCCCTAACCTTTTAACCCTAAACCTTAAACCTTAACCCTCACCCGCTTCCACAACCTTGCCGGGATGAAGGTGAACAACGACACGATGGTGAGCACACTGTTCAGCACAGTGATGCGGAAAAAGTCCCAGAACGGGCGGAAATGGCTGACACGTTCCTCCTCGGGCGGGTAATATACGCGCACTGGGACCGACACGACCGGCACGCCGCGCCATGCGGAGAAGACCAACAACTCCAATTCGGCTTCGTAACGCGGGGTGATGGGCCAACGCAGGTTGATGTTTTCCAACGGATAGAGCCGGAAGCCGCTCTGCGTGTCCTCCAACGGGATGCCCGTCTGCAGGCGGAACCAGAAGTTGGAGAACTTGTTGGCGAAGGTGTTCCTCGACGGCATGTTGTCGGCGGTGAGGTTGCGCGAACCCACCACAAGGGCGTCTTTGTTCGCTAAGTGACAGTCCATTACGGCGGGAATATCCTCAGGAAAATGCTGTCCGTCGGAATCGATGGTGACGGCATAGCGGTAGCCCAACTCCAACGCCCGGCGGAAACCCTGCATCAGGGCATGGCCTTTGCCGCGGTTAGGTGTATAGTCCACAATGTCAGGACGTTCCGAAACATCGAAAGCGGATGTGAGGACTTCCATCGTGGCGGGTGTGCTACCGTCGTTGACCACGATGACGTTGCGCGTAAAGGCTCGGATGCGTTGCAACACATCCACGATCGTCCGCTCGTTGTTGTACGTCGGCACGATCACGCACGCACGCTCCTCGTCAAAAACCACTTGCCAGTCTTTCATGCCTCTATAGTGAAAATGAGTGAGAATTTCGTGAAAACACGACCGTCGGACATCACCGTACCCTTGGCCGTAACCGTGTCTGCCTCCTTCTCCAACTTGTCGAACCGCACTTCAACCTCTCCTTCGGACGGTTTCAGTATATCCGTGAATTTCAACATCTTGACTTCGCGCAAAATCAAACCGCAACCGCAAATCTTCTCCGCCGATTCCTCCACCATCCCGACTTGGCACACGCCCGGCGTAATCGGATTCCCCGGAAAATGCGCCTTGTAAATCGCACTCTCCGGATTCAACTGGATGCAAACGTGATTGTCTGCATTCTCAACTATCGTATATAACTCGTGTTCCAACATCCTTTTGCCTATTGCCTTTTGCCTAACTGAGTTTCATGTTGGTGAAGGTAATCGTGGTGGTATCGCCATTCGCCTCCTTCATCTCCACCTTCGTGACAGCGTTGTGTCTGTCGTTGAAATAGAGAAAGATACTGGAGAACATCTTCTTGAGTTTGGCTTGTTTCGGGGTGAGTTTGGCCACCCATTGGTCGCCTTGGGTGTACATTTCGACGGTGAAGTCGCCGTTGTCGGACAACACCGTTCCGGTGACGCTGCCCGTCACGATCTGCGCGATGCCCTTGAAGAGCTGCCCGCTCTGCGCATCGGCCTTCTTGGTCTTGCCATCTTGCTGAATGTAAACCTGTTGCTGTCCGTTTTCCTCCTTCACGGTGAGGGCGAACTTGTTGGGCTCAGTGTATTCCCATTTGAGGTTCTTGCCTGAGAAGCTCATCTTGCCTTTGGATGTCATCTTCTCCTTCAGCATCGCGGACTGCCGTACCTGCGTGAAGTCACACTGGATGCCTTTCACCGTCGCCGTGGCCTTGTTGACGGTCTCCACCATCTTCTTCGCCTGCTCCGGCGTGGCCTTCTTCAACGTCTGTGCGGAACCGGTGGTCACAAAAAGCAACAACATCACCACTCCGACCCACATTGCGCTCCTTCGTCGCTTATGTGGGGTTACTGAGCTCTTCGAGCACTTGTCCCTCCGGGACTGCTTAAAGAAAAATTTTAATATATTTGGACTTTTAACAAACATCATTCTTAATTCTTTATGCGTCAACTTTTTAAATAACCATAAACCGTTAACCCTCTAACCGTGTAACCTTGTAACCGTGTAACCCAATCACTGTGCCACAAAGAAGCAGCCCGCCATGATCAGCAGTACCCCGATCCAGCGGACGGCGGGCACGCTTTCGTGGAAGACGAGCACTGCGGCGATCATCCCGAAGACGTAGCTCAGGGAGATGAGCGGATAGGCGCGGGAGAAGGGGTAGTTCTTGAGGATGTACATCCAGAGGACGGCGGCGGAACCGTAGCAGGCACCGCAGGCCAGCCACCACCAGTTGGTGAGCTGCGCCAGGAAAAACGAGCCCTTCCACGCGAAAGCGCCCATCTTCTGGAGCGCGAATTTCAGAAACACCTGTCCGGAACATAAAAGCACAGACTGGATGACGGCCAAAACGATTAGTCTCATAGCGGTTTTATTTGGATTTCGGCACGGTCTTCCGCACCTTTCTCGTGTATAATCTTCACATTTTCAAGCTCATACAGCGGATGCTCGCCCGGCTCAATCGACAGCATCCACGCTTCGGAACGGTCCTGGACTTCCAGCTGACCGAAGAAACGGGGCTGCTGCCGCTGCAGTTCCGTCAGTTCGTCGTTCGCACACACGAGCGCGGTGCGCAGACGGCCTGCACGAAGTCGCAAGAGGGCATCCTGCAGGGCCAGCTCGAACGAGACGGAACGGTGCGAATAGGTCGTGTTGTAGCCGTGGTTCTTCGTGAAAATCGCAATCTGAGAGGCCACCGTGTTGTGGGTCGATTGCATGAAGGCGGTCGGCATGCTCACCGTTTCGCCCTCCTCGTGAAGACCGTTGAGCAGCTGCAACGTGTGCTCCATACAGCCCATCGCCGTGCCGTTGAGGATGGCATCCGGCTCCCCTATCCCACTGATTTCCATCGCCTTGAGCGCGGTCACCAAGGCCCGCTTCTGCAACTTGCCCATACGCCGCGCCTTCATCGGCGGGAGGTAATGTCCGTATTCCTCCGCAGGGACATCTTTCACGACAGCAGTAACATACACCTTATTCATAGCGCGAGAGGATTATGGATGAATCATTGCCGCCAAACCCGAAAGCGTTGCACATCACGTGGCGATAATCACCACGCATACACACTCTCGATACCGGCGTAATACATTGTTCGTCAGGAGTTTGGAATTCCGTTTGGGCGGGCAGGAAACCATGTTGCATGGCCAGCAGACAGAAGACCGCCTCGATGGAGCCGGACGCGCTGGTGGTATGCCCGGTATAGGATTTGGTGGAAGAGACCGGCGGCAACGTATCGCCGAAAAGTCTCCGCAAGGCAGCACTTTCCGAGGCATCGTTGTTCGGGGTACCCGTCCCGTGGGCGTTCACATAGTCGATGTCCGAGGGTTGCCATCCAGACTCTTCAAGGGCCTGTTTCATAGCCAAATAGGCACCCTCTCCATCCTCAGAGGAGGCGGTTTGGTGGTAGGCGTCACAGGAGTTTCCGGTACCGCTCAGCACGCCAAGGATCTCCGCACCGCGCTTCACTGCCGAACGTTCGCGTTCCAGCACAAGATACGCCGCACCCTCTCCGAGGTTCAGTCCCGCCCGTGTCTTGTCGAACGGACGGCAACGCTCCTGGTCCAGAATCATCAGCGACTTGAAGCCATTGAGATGGAATTTCGACAAGGCTTCGGCACCTCCTGCCACCACGATGTCCCGTTCCCCACTCTCAATCAGCAACTTTCCCATAATCAGCGCATTCATCGCAGACGAGCAAGCCGTGGAAACGGTGGAAGTGTAGTCGAAACAGCCGAACGTGTCGGCAATGTCGTTGGTGGAGGCACCGCAATCATGCACGTCAGGCGTCCCCTCTGGCAGGGGATTTGGAAACAACCCTTCGGTGATATCCATACCACCGACTGTCGTGCCGGAGATGAGAGCCAAACCTTTACTATCCAGCAAATTGGACTGCGATAGAGCTTCGCGTAAGGCCAACGCCCCGAGCAGATGGGTACGCGAATAGAGCCGTCCCTCCGGCAATTTCAGCAGCTGGCGCAGCTCGGAATCGGTCATCTGCAGCTCCCCGACAGGGAACTCGCGGTGCTCCGTGGACAAACAGCGCACAGTACGCACACCCGATTCACCACGCAGCAGCGCAGACAGGTTCGCCTCCACGCCCATGCCGAGCGCGGAGACCACTCCCATGCCGGTTATGACGACCCGATCCTGCATTATTTCGTGCGGTTGGCTGCCACGTAATCCGCCATCGTGCGCACAGAGGCGAAAATCTCCTTGCCCTGCTTCGGATCGGCGATTTTGATGCCGTAGTTCCGCTCCAACAGGACAATCAGCTCCAACACGTCGATGGAGTCGAGACCGAGACCTTCGTCGCCGAACAGCGGCGCGTTCTCGTCAATGTCAGCGGGTGTCATCTCTTCGAGGTTCAGGGCCTCGATCATTTTAGTTTTTAATTCTTCGATTAATTCCATATTGCTTTGGTTTTTTTGTCATTGTCTGCCCCACATTGAGCGACTTCGTCGCTCAAGTGGGGTTAATTAACCACCCCGCCCTTCGGGCACCCCTCCTAAAGGAGGGGAATGGGGGTCGCCCGTAACTGCTAACTGCTAACTACTAACTCCATCGTTGCTTCAAACTCCGTTTCCGAGACCGCCTCCACCCATCCGGTGAGCACGCTTTTGGTTTCGGGATCGAGGAAGGCGCGGGCTATGGCCCGGTTCATCGCCTCCTGCGACTTTTCGGGCAGCAGGATGAAGCTGCTCTCGCCGTGGTATTTGTTGCGGATGGCAATCTCGCCGGTGACGATGTTGGGCAGCGTATAGACGAACACCGACGGCGAGGGGTAGAAGTCCTCCGGATTGGCGATGGTCTGCTGGAATGTGCGGTCGGCGTGCAGCGAGGAGTTCCGGTTGAACAGGATCACGGCGCGGTCGGAACGGGGCACGAAACGCTCTGCCCCTTCCGCCTGCAACAGGATTTCCGACGCCAGGAATCCCACCTTGCACAACACGTCCATCTTGAAGAACTTCGGGTAGTCCATCTTGTTCATGCGGTAGAGCTGCGTCAAAAAGGATTCGCCCGCGACCGCTTCGGCCACGCGCTTCCCATCCATCTCCAAGCATTCCGGTGTCAATCGAACTCTGTATGTTACCCTCGTGTTCATTTCTTTCACCAACGACCTTTATTTGATTTTATCTATAAATAAGCTTCAATAACCAATAACCTATAACCCATAACCATTAACAAAAGCCGCGGCGGCGTTGCAACCACCGAAGCCTGACAGGAGTTTTACAAACGCATTCTTCTGGGTATCAACAGATTCCGAAGAAACGGGCACCGGCATGGTCACCCCGATTTCATCGAAACCACGTGTAGCAGGTATCTTTCCTTTTTCCAAGGCGCGCATCGTGAGCAGCGTTTCCAACACGCCCGCCGCGCCCAACGTATGTCCGTAATAGCCCTTCATCGCATTCACCGGGACCTGATTCAGTCCGGCGCGGGTGATAGCAATCGCCTCCATCTCATCGTTGTAGAGCGTGGATGTGCCGTGGACGTTCAGGCAGGCTAAGTCGTTGGCCAACAGTCCGCTCTCGTCAAGAACGGTCATCAAGGTGCGGTAGCTGCCCTCGCCTGTGCGCGACGGTCCGGAGATGTGGTTCGCGTCGTTGCGCACCGCCCCTGCAACCATCTGCCAACCGTCGGCAACGTCGTCCGCAACCGTATAGACGACAGCGGCTGCAGCCTCGCCCAGGTTCAGTCCCTTGCGGTTCGCGCTGAAGGGCCGGCACTGCTCGTCCGACAACGCCTTCAGCGACTGGAAGCCCGCCACGATGAAGGGAGACAGCACATCCGCCCCAATCACCACAGCGGTGTCATATTGTCCGGATTTCAGACAGCGATACGCCTCAATCTGTGCACACAACCCTGATATACAGGCATTTGAAACGGTCAAGGGCCTGTTCGGGTTCCCGAAATAGTTTGCAATCATCTGTGCGGTATGTGCCGGCGTAACCCGTTCCAAATCCGGATTCTCGTCCGCCAACAACGCCACATTTCCTTTGGTGGAGGAGAGAATGAAGACGACACGCTCGGACGAAGGATCTATGCCGCTCTGTTTCACCGCTTTAGCAGCAGAGAGCAGGACGATTTTCTCAAATTTCGTACACTTGCCCGAGAGGTTCTTCGTATCCACCTCCTGAGCAAACGCCGTTTCCAACTTCTCGTCAGGGATCAGCGACACGACACACGGAAATGGCAGTCCCCACAGCGATTCGTAGCGACGCAGCGCGGACCGTCCGGCCATCACCGCCGCGAAATTCTCCTCGACCGAAAAGCCGAGCGGGGTCATCATGCTATCTCCTATCTTCTTCACTATCATACTGTTGCCCTTTCTTCAGACATCGCGATGGTCAATTCTGCCGCGGCGATGCGTTGATCGTTCACAAAAGATTCGGCGGACACGAGTTTCATGTTCATAAAGTCCGCCAGCACCTCCATGCGGGTGAGCAAGGTCTCCCCCACCCTCGGCACCGACTCGATTTGCATCCGCTTCACCGAACCGATAACGCCGATCCGCACTTCGTCACAACCGTGGATGTGCTTGTCCATATAACCGAACTGCGCGGCGCAAGTCTGGGCCATATTTTCAATGAGCGCAAAGGCCTTCAACGCCCCGTTTTCCACGAAAATATTGTCCGGACGGATTTCCAGCACCGCTTCAGCCGACTTTTCCTCGACGGAAATCAGCCTGTCCACCATCAATATAGGCGGTTGCTGTGGCAGAAGTGTCCGAATATCCATATCTTGCAGGTTCATCATCAGTCGTTCCAAAATTCGTAATAGTTAAACCATTGTTCAGGATATTTCCGCAGCACCGTCTCGATGGAGGCGACATATTGACGGGCAATGTCGGCGGCCTTCTCGCGAATCGTATTTCCTTGTCCCTGAATCTGTTCGATAAAGATGTGATACTTTTTCACCGCTTCTTTCATCACGTGGATGGTGAGGACGGCGACATCGCGTTGTGCGGCAAGCACGAAGGGTCCGAGCGGAAATTCCGCTGGGCTGCCGAAGAAGTCGCAGGTGACCGTGCGCTGCCCTTCCACCACTCTATCGGCGGGAATGCTAACGCTCTCGCCGTTATCCAACGCGCTGTTCATCAAGAAGATGTGCGACATATCCTCCTTCACGGGAATCATGCGGATGTTGGTCTCGTCGAACATTTTCTGCCGGTTGCGCATCACCGATTCGGCCTCGCCGGAGAAGACGATGGCGTTGTAGCGTTTCTTCGTCGCGACTAACGTGTAGCCGGCACTCTCATAGCTGCCGACGTGGGCGCTGAGAATCAGGAATCCGGGCTCGGCGGCGGCAAAATCCTGGTAAAGATGGTAGTTGTCGATGTCAAAATCGAATTTCCGGCCCGCGTACATGGAAAAGCGGTCGAGGATGATCTGCGAAAAGCGGCGGAAATTGCAGTATGTCCAGCAAAAAGCCTTCATCGGGGCATACCCGAGGCGATTACGAAAGAAATGGAACATCGGCCGGCGGCCATTCGAAAAGAGAAAATAAAAAGGTACCACGAACAGGGCCACGAAACCGTACATCAAGCGCAAAGGAACGACCCTCATCACCGAGACGAGGCCATTGTGCATCCAGCTGGTGCCGTCGGTTTTCCCTTGCCAAGCCCGTTCTGCCATGTGTCTTGCTTATGCCACCTTAGAGGCTATGAAGTCGTAAAACTGCCCGAGCGTTTGCACCGCCTTCATCTCTTCGGGCTTAATCTTGAATCCGAAGATCTTGTCCACGATGACCACGATATCGACAAAGTCAAGGCTGTCGATGCCCAGATCCTCCCGCAGGAGGGCCTCCGGTTTCACCTTTTCAGCCTCGATTTCCATCTCGTCAATCAGAAAAGCGTTGACATTCTCTTCTATCTCACTTCTCTCCATTATATTTATGTTCAATAAGTTAATCGACAATTTGGGATTCTAAAAATCGGCGGCAAAAATAAGCAAAATTATCGAAATACACAAGTCCCCGATGCACCTATTTAAAAAAACAAATGGGGAGCCACAACGGACTCCCCATAACTACTAATTTCTAACTACTAACTATTAGTACATGCCGCCCATACCGGGGTTCATGCCGCCGGCAGGCATAGCCGGAGTCTCCTCCTTGATTTCGGCGAGCACGCACTCGGTGGTGAGCAGCATACCGGCGATGGAAGCGGCGTTCTCAAGAGCCACGCGGGAGACCTTGGTCGGGTCGATGACACCGGCCTCAACCAGATGCTGGTACTCGTCGGTGCGGGCGTTGTAGCCGTAGTCACCTTTGCCCTTGGCCACGGCGTTCACAATCACGGAACCTTCCTTACCGGCGTTGGCGGCAATCTGACGCAACGGCTCTTCCAGCGCGCGGCGCACGATGTCGATACCGATCTGCTGGTCCTCGTTCTCGCCTTTCAGACCCTTCATGCCGGCGATGCTGCGGATGTAAGCGACACCGCCGCCAGGGATGATACCCTCTTCGATGGCGGCACGGGTGGCGTGCAGCGCGTCGTCGAAGCGGTCTTTCTTCTCCTTCATCTCCACTTCGGAAGCGGCACCCACGTAGATGACTGCCACG
>JAGCVQ010000085.1 GCA_017962275.1 Bacteroidales bacterium | reverse complement strand
GTTGGCCACCATGGTCACATGTACAATGCACGGTTTTCGCCAAGCACCTGGTTTCAGCCAAGTGAAAGTTTCGTTTGGTAAATTGTTGCTTATTTCGTTGTTCATTGTTTTTTGCAAGCATTTGTTTTTTTGGGTTTGGGGTGGGAATAGAATTCCCTTGTGAGGGACAGAACCCTTACAGGCCGCGAAAATACATTTTTTCCGAAACCGATAACTTCCTACGCTAAATATTTCTCCACAGCAGAGCGAGTTTCCTGAGACAAAGGGAACATCTTCTCTCACACCGCCTCCACCCGCCACGCCTCCGACACCCGCATCGGGCTGATGGACAGCACGGTACTAATAGAGGCGCTGGTGAATGAGGTGACTTATCCCCGTTAGGGGATGCCTATCTGTAGCAAACGGATGCCCACGTGCGGTTCAAAATCTTCGTAGGAGATTCATATTCAATGGATTGCAAAACATTGTCGGGTTCGATGTGCAACCCCTAACGGGGTTGTGGGGTGCGGTCGGGAACGTCCTCGTGCTACAGATATGGAAGCCCTAACGGGCTTGGGTGGAATAGGGATCGGGCGGGACTTACGAGGTATTAAAAAAAAATATATCTTTGCCTTGCAAAAAAAAACTTTGATATGGCAAAAGATTATCCTACAGAAGAACCTGAAAATCCGATGGTTAATGAACCAACCGCAGAATATGGAGTTGCTGCAAAAACTACGTATCGGGTAATCTCCGACGAAGAAATTTCACAATGTATTCCGCTCGAAGAATCTCGTCGTCGGTTAACTGAAAAGATCTACAAGTTCTACCATCCCGAAGCATGAGAATTCTTATTGAAGAGCGTGTACATCAAGCCATAGAATCGTTCTATGATGCTGCCATATTGAAACATTGGCATACTTTAAGTTTTGATACCGTGGAAAGCAAGAAGAATCGTCTCTATGACGGATTGGAATCGCTTGCCAACTATGCGACCATATTCCCCAAGGCAAGACTTAAAAAAGAATGGATTAAAAAGGGCTGGCAGGAATTTATTTGCGAGGATTTCCATTTTGCGTATGAGATTACGGTTGACGCTCATGGAGAAAAAGCGATTGTCGTCCATGACGCAGTCCATAGTTTTCTCTATTATTAGTTTTCTTTCTTAAATTTTTCTGTGAGTCACTGGTGAACGGGGTGCCCTATCCCCGTTAGGGGATGCCTATCTGTAGAAACGGATGCCCACGGGCGGTGCCAAATCTCCGTAGGAGATTCATATTCAACAGGGTGCAAAATCATTGTCACGCACGATGTGCACCCCATACGGGGTTGTGGGGCGCGGCCGGGAACGTCCTCGGGCTACAGAGATGGAAGCCCTGACGGGCTGAATTAGGAATTTTTTTTTCAAAAAATGTTGCACAATTCAAAAAAAATGTATTTTTGCACCGCTAGAACCCGCCAAGCCTCTCTATGATGCTCAAATGTGCGGGTCGTTTTTTTTTAATTGAAGACAAACATATTGTATATGGGAACAAGAAAAGCATTCGACAAGACATATAACACTCCAATAGAACTTGTAAATCTCTTGAGGTCAAGAGGTTTGATTATCAGAAATGCTAAGGATGCCGTTTGGCACATTCAGAACATCGGCTATTATCGGCTTTCAGCGTATATGTACCCCCTGTTGAGAAAACCGAAAACCGAACACCACTACAAGGAGAACACATCGTTTGATCAAGTTATGATGCTGTATCAATCTATCCCTCATCATATAGATTTTTCTTGGATTACTTTAGCGACCGACCCTCTTCGTATCTATTTCAATCTTTGCATTATCAAATATTTTGTCAATGTCATCTCACCAAGCAACGATATGACAACCAAACTCAAAATGCTTCTTTCCGCCTTTCCCGAGGTGGATTCCGCCGCCATGGGCTTCCCTCGTGATTGGGAAAAGGAACCTGTGTGGAAATAGAGGATTCGTGAGTAACCTCCGACACCCGCATCGGCCTGATGGACAGCACGGTGCCGATAGAGGCGTTGGTGATTCCGTAAAACCACAACCCTTCAACGGCCATTTCATACACCAACCCGCCCATTTCATACAACAAGCAAGGCAACAACGCACAACCGATCGACAGGAATTGTATTTTTGCCGTCGGATTTTTGCGGGAAGGCAATATCATGCGTTCCCACACAAGGAAAAATCGTATTTTTGCACCAAAATTGTAAATGATGTCCGATTACCTGACCCTCTCCAACGCCAACGAACTGGTCCGCATTGCAGCGGAGAGCTTGGTCTATGTCGCCGGCGATGGCAACTACTCGGACATTCACACCCGCGACGGGGAAAATCGCATCGTAACCTTGCAGTTAGGAATCATCGAAGAGTTGATTCACAAACAGATACACTCCAAAGAAGACGAGCTCGTGCGCATCGGAAAGAGCCTGATTGTGAACCTTCGCTTTTTGCATTACATCAATCCCGCAAAAAAACAGATCATTCTGTCCGACAATCACACTTTCAAGTTCACCCTCGAAGCATCCAAGGAGGCTTTGCGGTTGCTGAAAGACTATTTTGAAAAGGAATATAAGCTATGAAGCACTTTGATGACATAAAAGACGATGAAATCCGCATCATCAGCCGGCAGGAAAAGCCTTTCTACCGCAAATGGTGGTTCTGGGCGGCAGTTGCCGGGGTGATCGCCATAACCGCAATCGGCCTGCTGCAAACCCGTAAAAACCACCGGGACTTGGCCGCCTCCATGGATATGACTGCGGCGAACATCGAATCCGAAGCCGTGGCCCCGACCATCATGCGCACGGAGCCCGCAACCGTACTCGTGCGCGACACCTCCGTGAACGACGTGCCGCTGCGTCTCTACACCCCCGTGAACGCGGTGCCTGAACTCTGCGTCGGCTATTCGAGCACCAACGACCCTTCGCTCATACTGGCCTTCCAGGCGGCCGATGTCCGCGCCGACAACAATGATATCCTCGGTGCTTTCGTCCTCAAAGGCGAACTGCTGTCCCGCGGACGATCCAAGAAGGGCTTCTGCGCCATCCTCGACGGCAAAATCCAACTCGGCATGGCGGAAAGCACCCCCCTGCTGGAGGAGACCATCGAAAAGGAAGGGTACTTCTTCCGGCAATATCCGTTGGTATTGGATGGCCAAATGGTGCAAAACAAGCCCAAAAACAAGGCCTTGCGCCACGCCCTCTGCGAGTATAACGGCGCCATCGTGACCGTGAGCAGCATGGGAAGGGAATCCCTGCACGACTTCGCGCAGGCGCTGGCGGACTTGGGCGTACAAAACGCCATCTACCTCGTGGGCGACGATGCCTACGGGTTCTGCCGTACCCTGACGGAAAACGCCCCAGCCGAAACAACGACGTGGGGCGTGCAACATGATAGCAAGACGTACGAGAAGGTGAGCTTCATCGTGTGGCGGGCAAACGATTAACAAGCATCGCCGCTGAGACGATGCGGACATCGCGCCTACCGCATATACTCCCGCATATCCAACCCCATAATCGGGTCAAACGCCCCCTCGTTGGCCGTCTCGGTGCACAAGAAAACGGTGGCCGCAACCCCTGAGGTCTTGTCGGGAACGCGACGCACGTCGATGACACCGGGGAAGTCCGCACGGAACTTCTCCTCATCGAAACGCTTGTCCTCGCAACCGGCTGGCAAATCGAGCACGGTGAAAGCGTAGGTGAGGTTCTCTTTGCCGCGCCACATCTCCTCCTTCGACACATGCGTGCCCCGCAGATAGGACACCATCGGATGGTTCCCGCTGATGAAGACCTGCAGCTCGTTCAGGCAGAAGCCCGTGAAACGCAGGGGGTTGATTTCGATCGGCACTGCCTTCTTGCCATCGTAACGGAACTCAATGTGCATGGGGAAATTCCGCAGATGCAACGTTTTGTTAAGGTTCATGAGGAACTGGGTGAACGCCTCCTCATAGCGATCGAACAGCACTTTGCTGGTCATATACAACCGGTCGGAGGTGTCGGATTCATCCATGAACTTGTGATGGAAGATGTTCAAAATCGCGGGCGTTTCGTTCTCGTCGAAATAGGTGTCCACGGCATACTCCTCGCCGTGAATGTACTCCTCAATGAGGAAGCGGCTCCGGCCAACCACAAATTCCGGAAATCCGGCACCGGCTTTGGCGAAATCGTTCAACAGCGACTCCGCGGCCTTCTTGTACTCTTCGGGATTGTGCACCACGAAAACCCCTTTGCTCAAAAAACCGACCGACGGCTTGATCACGCAGGGGAACACGATGCTGTCGGTATCCAGCTGCTCGAGTTCGTTAATGCCCACCTCCTTGAAAAAGAAGTCGGGATAGATGTCGTGGCAGATGCTCCGGAACGCGGATTTGTCCTTCACGAGGGAGATGCCGTCCAAGAAGCGCTTGTCCTCGATATGGTCGTAAATCCAGCCGAGGGCATTCTCCGACACGGTGTAGATCTTGCCTCTCTTGTTGTACTCCTCGCTGAATTCCCGGTCTGAAAGCACATTGCCGTCCGCGACGCGCAGCTCCGACATCTCATTCCGCAGCACGGGAATGTTGTTTTTCTTCAACGTGTCCACCATCATGTCAGACACGAAAGGTCTCTCCAATATTACCATTTTAATTGTCTTTACTTTGATTATTCTTTTCTGGCTGTTGTAGAGACGCAAAATTTTGCGTCTCTACGAATGTCAATACAAGAAAAGCGGCATCGTGACAGACACCGCTTTGTCATAATCTTTACTTAAAAGGATGCTACTCGGCAGCGGGAGCTTCCACTTCAGCGGCCGGAGCCTCGGTAGCCACGTTCTCGGCGGGAGCGGCAGTCTTCTTGCTGCTACGACGGGTACGGGTGGCTTTCTTCTTGGTTTTCTCCACCGTGTAGGTCTCGTTGAAATCTACAAACTCGATGATGCACATCTCGGCGTTGTCGCCCTTGCGGAAACCGGTTTTCAGGATGCGGGTGTAGCCGCCGGGACGGTCCATAATCTTCGGGGAGATCTCTCTGAAGAGCTCGGTGACAGCGTATTTGTTCTGCAGTTCAGAGAACACCATACGACGGGAGTGGGTCGTGTCTTCCTTGGAACGGGTCACGATGGGCTCCACATACGTCCGCAAAGCTTTCGCCTTGGCCAGAGTGGTGCTGATACGCTTATGCATGATCAGAGAAGTCGCCATATTGGACATCATGGCCTTTCTGTGGGCATCTTTTCTACCTAAATGGTTAATTTTCTTCGCGTGTCTCATTGTTCTATTCGTTATCTGTATTATACTTTTCTACGTTCATACCAAATTCCAGGCCCTTGTTGTGAACCAGCTCTTCCAGTTCGGCGAGCGACTTCTTACCAAAGTTGCGGAATTTGAGCAAATCGGCTTTGTGGAAGGCCACCAGGTCACCCAAGGTCTCCAGTTCGGCAGACTTCAGGCAGTTCAAGGCTCTGACAGACAAATCCATGTCGATCAGCTTGGCCTGCAGCATCTGGCGGATGTTCTTCTCGTTGTCCTCAATCACCTCGGGGCTGTCGGGCTGTTCCTGAGCGTCGAGAGCGATGTTCTCGTCGGAGAGCAAGATGAAGTGTTGGATGAGGATTTTCGCAGCCTCCTGGATGGCGTCCTTCGGATGGATGGAACCGTCGGTCTCCACCTCCACAATCAGCTTCTCGAAGTCGGTCTTCTGCTCCACACGGTAGGGCTCGATCGTGTATTTCACGTTCTTGATCGGGGTGTGGGTGGAATCCACGGCAATCACGTCGATACCGTCGTGCAGCTGGCGGTTGTCCTCCACGGGCACATAACCGCGGCCCTTGTCGATGGTGATCTCCATGTTCAGGCGGACGGTGGGCTCCATGCGGCAGATCAACAGTTCCGGATTCAGCACCTGGAAGTAGTTGAGGTAGCGGTTCATGTCACCGGCCTTGAACGTGTCCTGACCGCTGATGACGATGGACACCTTCTCGGAAGTGTAGCCTTCCACCTTGTTTTTGAGGCGCACCTGCTTGAGGTTCAGCACGATGTCGAGCACATCTTCCATCACGCCAGGGATGGAGGAGAACTCCTGCGCAACACCCTCGATTTTCACAGAGGTAATGGCATAGCCTTCCAATGAAGAGAGCAGCACACGGCGCAAAGCGTTACCGACGGTGACGCCGAAACCTTGCTGCAAGGGACGAAATTCAAATATGCCGTGAAAATCGTCGGCCTCGTTCATGATGACCTTATCGGGTTTCTGAAATGTTAATATTGCCATTGTTCTTGTTTTTTTTGTGATCAGTGAACAGTGATCAGTGATCAGTCGCGCAACTGAAACGGTTCACCGTTAACTAATTACTATTTTGAATAGAGCTCGACGATGGCCTGCTCGTTGATAGTTTCGGGAATTTCCTCGCGCTGAGGATATTGCATGAACTTACCAACTTTCAAATTGCCATCCCATTCGAGCCAGCCATAGTTCATGGCCTTGCCGCTGAGGGAGTTCTCGATGACCTCGAGGGATTTGGAACGCTCGCGAACCTCCACGATGTCGCCCGGCTTGAGCAGCATGGACGGGATGTTGGAGATCTGGCCGTTCACGGTGATGTGACGGTGGCTGACGAGCTGACGGGCAGCGTCACGGGTGGGGGCGATGCCGAGGCGGAACACCACGTTGTCGAGACGGCTCTCGATGAGTTGCATCAAGTTCTGGCCGGTGACACCCTTCTTACGGGAAGCCATGTCGAACAGTTTGCGGAACTGACGCTCAAGAATACCGTAGGTGTATTTCGCTTTCTGCTTCTCCTGCAGCTGCATACCGTACTCAGAGAGTTTCGTGCGTCTGCGAGACTGACCATGCTGACCCGGGGCATAGTTCTTTCTCTCGAAATATTTGTCGGGACCGTAGATGGGTTCCTTGAATTTTCTTGCGATTTTCGTTTTGGGTCCAGTATATCTTGCCATATTCTATATTTTTTCGATGATGAAACGATAAATTATACTCTTCTGTGTTTGGGAGGACGGCAGCCATTGTGCGGCAGCGGGGTGACATCCGTGATCTCCTCCACGATGATACCCGTGGTGTTGATGGAACGGATAGCAGACTCACGGCCTTGTCCGGGACCTTTAACGTAAACTTTCACTCTGCGCAGACCGAGGTCGTAAGCCACTTTCGCGCAGTCTTGAGCCACCATCTGGGCAGCGTAAGGGGTGTTCTTCTTGGAGCCTCTGTATCCCATCTTACCGGCGGAAGACCAGGAAATCACCTGACCGTCGTTGTTGGTGAGGGACACGATCACGTTGTTGAAGGAGGCGTAGATAAACGCTTTACCCGAGGCCTCGATTCTAACGACTCTCTTTTTCGTTGATTTGGTATTTTTTGCCATACTGATTATATTCTACGGTTAATTACTACTTGGTCGCTTTCTTCTTGTTGGCGACAGTTTTCTTGCGGCCCTTACGCGTACGGGCGTTGTTCTTGGTGCTCTGACCACGTACCGGTAAACCCAGACGGTGACGAATGCCTCTGTAGCAACCGATATCCATCAAACGTTTGATGTTCATCTGCTCCTCTGATCTGAGCGGTCCCTCTACCTTCAACTCATTCACCAGACCGCGAATCAATGCCAACTCGTCGTCGTTCCATTCATTTACCTTCTTGTCCCAGCTGATGCCGGCTTTGGTCAGAATCCGCTGAGCCGTGCTTCTGCCGATTCCGTAGATATAGGTCAAGCCGATTTCACCGTGTTTGTTCTTAGGTAAATCAATACCTGCAATTCTTGCCATATTACTCTGTTGTTTTTTTTATGATGAATAATAATTTAATTTCTCGATTAACCCTGACGCTGTTTGAATTTCGGGTTCTTCTTGTTAATCACATACACCACACCATGGCGTCTCACCACGATGCAATCTTCTGATCTTTTCTTAACTGATGCTCTGACTTTCATTTTATTCTATTTTTTATTATTTAATTCTTTCTCTACCAAGCTTTTGTCCCTGACGGGACATCATGGATTAATTCTTATGACGGTACGTAATACGACCTTTCGTCAGATCGTAGGGCGTGATGGCCACCTGGACGCGGTCGCCCGGGATGATCTTGATGTAGTGCATCCGCATCTTCCCGGAAAGGTGGGCCAAGATCTCGTGACCGCTTTCGAGTCGCACACGGTAGAGGCCGTTGCCCAAGGCTTCGGTGACTTCTCCGTCAACTTCAACTGCTGCTTGTTTTGCCATATCTTTGTCGTTTAATATTTTTCAACTGTTCCAATGACTTCGCCCAACAGTTTGTAGGTGGAGATCACCTCGGTACCGTTTTCGGTGATAATCAGCTGATGTTCGAAGTGTGCCGAAGGCTTGCGGTCGCGAGTACGGATCGTCCAGCCGTCGTTCTCCATCACGATCTTGTGCGTGCCCATGTTGATCATCGGCTCGATGCAGATGCACATGCCGGGAGCGAGTTGCATCCCTTGACCCTTGTTTCCGTAGTTGGTGATGTCGGGCTTCTCGTGCATGTCCTTGCCGATGCCGTGGCCGCACAACTCCCTGACGACGCCGTAATGGAACTGGCTCACGTAATGCTCCACCGTGTAACCGATGTCACCTACGGTATTGCCGGCCTTGGCGACCTCGATGGCCTGGTAAAGAGACTCCTTGGTGCGCTCGCATAAATTGTGCACCGCAGGAGAGACCTCGCCAACTTCGAAGGTGTAGCAAAAGTCACCATGATAGCCATCGAGCAGGGCGCCGCAGTCAACGGAGATGATGTCGCCGTCGCGGAGATACTGGTTGGGGTACGGAATGCCGTGCACCACCACATCGTTGACGGAGAGACAGAGCGAAGCCGGATAGCCTTCATAGCCCTTGAAGGAAGGAACGGCGTGGTGGTCGCGGATGCACTGCTCACCGATCTGGTCGAGATAGGTGAGGGGCACGCCCGGCTTGATGAACTTGGCCACTTCGGCCAGGGTCACCGCCACCACGTTCGCGCTCGCTTTGAGCTTCTCGAACTCGGCCGCCGACTTATATTTCACTCTTCTGAACATCGTATTACCTATATTATAATCTGTTAGTGAGTACCATAGATACCGCCGCCGGTACGACCTTTGATACGGCCTGACTTGGTGAGACCGTCGTAGTGGCGCATGAGCAGGTGGCTCTCAATCTGCTGGAGCGTGTCGAGCACAACGCCGACCATAATCAGCAGGGAGGTACCGCCGAAGAACTGTGCGAACTGTTGGTTGACACCAAATTGACGCACGATAGCGGGCAGGACAGCCACGAAACCGAGGAAGATGGAACCGGGCAGGGTGATACGGGACATGATCTTGTCGATGTACTCCGCAGTCTGCTTGCCGGGTTTCACACCGGGGATGAAGCCGTTGTTCTTCTTGAGGTCTTCCGCAATCTGCTGCGGGTTGATGGTGATAGCCGTGTAGAAATACGTGAAGGCGATAATCATCAGGAAGAAGACAACGTTGTAACCCAGACGGTTGTAGTCAATGAAGCTGCTCCAGAAACCGCTGGTGGTCTCTTGAGAGATGTTGACGAAGGTCAAGGGGATGAACATCAGGGCCTGAGCGAAGATGATGGGCATCACGCCGGCAGCGTTCACCTTCAGGGGCAGATAGTTACGGACACCGCCATACTGCTTGTTGCCGACCACGCGCTTGGCGTATTGGACGGGGATGCGGCGGGTACCCTGCACGAGCATGATACAGAGGCCGATGATCACCATCATGAGGATGATCTCGATGATGAAGATGATAGGACCGCCGTTCATCTCGGTGATACGAGCGGTGAACTCAGCCTTGAGGGCGAAGGGCAGACGGGCGATGATACCGATCATAATGATCATGGAGATACCGTTGCCGATGCCGTTGTCGGTGATACGCTCACCGAGCCACATGATGAACAGGGTGGCTGAGATCAGAAGGATAAAGGCGCAGATGCCGAATGCGGAGAAGCCGAGAATACGGGTTTCCAGCATGGAGGGGGCGATGGCGCCGGGGAACTGGCCGGTCAGCTGGGCGATGTAGGCGGGAGCCTGCACAGCCAAGACGGCGACGGTCAGATAACGGGTGATCTGGTTGATCTTCGTACGGCCGCTCTCACCTTCCTTGGCCAGGCGCTGGAAATAAGGCACGGCCAGGGTGAACAGCTGCACCACGATGGAAGCCGTGATGTAGGGCATGATACCGAGTGCGAAGATGGAAGCGTTGGAGAAAGCACCGCCGGAGAAGAGGTCGAGCATACCGAGCAGACCTTTCTGGGCCGCGCTGCTGAAGGCGGAGAGGGCGCCGGGGTTGATACCCGGAAGCACCACGTGCGCGCCTAAGCGGTATATCAGGATGATGAAGAGCGTGTAGAGAATACGCTTACGCAGATCCTCGATCCTGAAGATGTTCTTAATGGTTTCGATGAATTTTTTCATTGTAAAGACTTTTTAATGATATTACTCGGCTGCGGGGGCGTTCACGAGTTCAGCCGTGCCGCCGCACTGTTCGATCATGGCCTTTGCCTTCGCGGAGAACTTGTCGGCCACCACATGCACCTTGGCGGTGAGCTCACCCTTGGCCAGGATGGCGATGCGGTCGTTCTTCTTAGCCAGACCGTTGTTCACGAGCACCTCGCGGTCGATGCGCTCCACATTGAGCTTCTCGGACAGCTTCTGCAACGTGCTGACGTTGATGGCGTTGAATTCCACGCGGTTGATATTCTTGAAACCTCTCTTGGGCAATATTCTGTAGATAGGCATCTGGCCGCCCTCAAAGCCGATCTTGCGGCTGTAACCGGAGCGGGACTGAGCACCCTTGTGACCACGTGTAGATGTGCCACCCTTGCCGGAGCCCTGGCCTCTGCCGATTCTGCGTTCTCTGTGTGTTGATCCGTTTGCAGGTTTTAAATTGTGTAAATCCATCTCTTCGATATTCAATTGGTTACTAAATTATAATTCTTCCACGCTGACTAAATGTTTGACAGCATCGACAATGCCCAGGATTTGGGGGGTTGCCTCATGTTCTACAGTTTGATGCATCTTGCGCAGGCCAAGAGCCTCCAAAGATCTTTTCTGACGTGCGGGTCTGTCAACCGCGCTTCTGACTTGTGTGATTTTAATCTTTTTCATTTCCCTTCGAAATTTATTTTTATTACTAATATTCAAAAAAAAATAGTCCATTTTTGGAAGAAAAATGCAACTATTCTGATAAAACGCAACCATAAAAACCAGTCTCCTCTACCCTTCCCTATTTTCATTACAGTCCGTGAAATCAAACAGTTACGCGGTTCAAACCCTGCATTTCCACCCGCATACGCATTCCACTTCAAAAAGCCTGCAAAAATACACTTTTTTCTTTATCCACAATCGGTTGGTGATATTTTTTTTCATACGAAAAAGGGACGCCATTTCTGACGTCCCGAACTCTATATATAATAATGTAATATCTTATTTGACAATAATGCGATCGATGACAATCTTTCTGTCCTTTGCGGCCTGGAGACCATAGACAGTCTCGCGGACAGCCGTGGTGGAGAAGCTGTGGTTGACCTGGCCCTCGGGAACTTTGTGGATGGTGAGACCAGACTTCGAACCGTCAATGTAGGGAGCGAGGTAACCGCCGTGCGCTTGTCTCATGTAGTTGAGGACGCTCTCGATACGACGGGCGGAGAGGTGCTTGTTATAGTCGCTGTTGCTGAGCGGGCTTGCGAAACCGCTGATGGTGAACTCCACGGTCTGACCGTCCTTCAGGGCCTCCACGATGAAATTGGTCATCTTCACCAGACGGTTGTAGCCGGTCTGGATGGAGTCGTTGAAGAAGGTCTCCACGGCGTTCTGGGCGTTGGTCTTCTGCGTGCCGGTCAGGCCTTGGCCCGCGCTGGTCACGTAGTTGCTCTTCGCAGCCATGTAGTTGTTGTACAGACCGACATATTCGGTGTTGGTGGTCTCCTGCTTGGTGCGGGGATCCGGACGGTCGTTCTCGAAGTAGAGCGTGATGGGTTTCATGAGGTCTTTCTTGGCCTCTTCCATCTCGGCTTTCTTCTTGTCGGCGGCAACCTCTTCTTCATAGATGAAGGTCACGGGGATTTGGACGATCATGTCCTGTGCCTCGCAGCTTTGGGTGGAGGGGATCATCTTGGGGAAGGACTTCACCACGCGGAGAGCCTCGTTGTCGAATTCCTCATAACCGGAGCTGCTGACCACCTCGATGTCCGTCAGGGTGCTGTCTTTCAGAACCTTGGCCTGCACGGTGGTCGTGCCGGAAATCTTCTGGTTCTTGAGGTTGACGGGATACTTCTTGGTTTTGTTGATGTAGCGGCACATCGCCTTGTTGCCACCCTTGAAAGTGGGGAGCGTCATGGCAGCCGTCGGCGTGACATGCTGTCCATTGGAGTCGGCGAACACGATGGCGAAGCCGGACTTCTGGCCGCGCTGACCATAGACATTGCCTTGGTCGCACTGTGCATAACCCATTGTGAAACAAGCCATTAACACAGCAATGGCCACGAATTTCAATGCGGAAAAGTTACTTTTCATATCTATACTATTTTACATTATATTCCAAGGCGCAAAGATACATTTTTTATTTATATGCGCAACATTATTTTTATTTTGAAAAAATATACGGGTGAGAAGGGGGAAGGGTTACACGGTTAAAGGGTTACACGGTTACAGGGTTATTGTTTATGGATTCAAGGTTCAAGGGGGATCTCGGGGGCATTCTTAATTATTAATTCTTCATTCTTAATTCTTCATTCTGAACTCCCTCATTCCTCTCACGTCAATGAGCCCCGTGGCGAAACCGAGCATGAGGGCGAAGAGCGCCACAATGAGGAGCGACCAGACCACGTGTCCGTGCAGGACGGAGGTGGACAGGACGGTGACGGGGATGAGGACGGCCAGGAAGATCAGGCACCGAAGCCACGGCAGCGACTTCAACGGGATGCCGATGATGCGCAACGCCAACAGGAACTGCAGCACGGAGACGGTGAACTGGGTGCAGAAACTGGCCACAGCGGAACCGCAAGCGTGCATCTGCGGGATCAGCAGCAGGTTGACCGCCACGTTGATAACAATGCCGATGGCGGCGGTGATGTTCAGCATCTTCATGCTACCGTTGGCGGTGAGCAGCGTGCCGAACAGGTAATTCATGGAAATCGGAATCAGCCCGAAGATGATGATGCGAAAAACCGCCACGCTGCTCTCGGTGATCTCAGGATAAAACAGCCGGATGACGGGCTCGCGATAGACGTACAAAATCACGACGGCGGAGACCGAAAAGAGGAACAGGAACGAGAACGAGGTGCGCACCACGGGCACCACGTCTTCCTTCTGTTTCAGCATCTTAGCGAAGAGCGGCAGCAGGATGACGGAAAAGAGGTAGGCGATCATCACCAACGCGTCGAGGAGACGGAAAGCGGAGGCATACACGCCCGCCTGCACCGCCGCAATGTCGCGAGGCAGCAACCGTTCCAGCATCACCGAATCAATGCGGTAGTAACAGGCCATCAGCAGAGTGATGAGCGCGTACGGCAAGCTTTTCTTGATGATGACGAGGAAGAAGGCCGTGTTCCAATGCAGTCTCCGCAGATTCGCCTTCCGCAGCACGATGGTCAACGCAATCGCGATGGTGATCAGGTAGGCCGCGGTCTGGCACCAGACAAACCACTCGATGCGGAACGGCTCGTCGGTAATGTTCCCCCACAGCAGCAAACCGCAGAAGAGAATCATCAACAACCGGTCAGTCACGGAAATCACGCTGTCGGTCTTGAACATCAGCAGGGCGGAGATGTTGGACCGCACATACAACAGGAAAGCATTCAGGAACTGGTTCAGCCCAATCCAGAACAGGAGTTCGAGCTGGAATCCTCTATACCCGATAATCAATGCCACAGCGAAAAGCGCCACGAAATAGCATACCGCGAGCAGCAACCGCAGGATGATGTAACCCGACAAGTGCTTGTCCAACAGCTGGTTGTTGCGGGCAATGGTGCGGTTGTTGAAGTTGGTGGTGCCCATGTCGAGCACCATACTGAAGAGCATGGTGAAGTTGAAAATCGAGAAGTAGATGCCGTAACTCTCCGCGCCCACGCTGTTCTGCACCCCCACATCCACGCCAAGCATCCAAAACGGCTTGACCAGGAGGTTCAGAAAGATGAGCAGACAGAGGTTGAAGACGAAGTCCTTCTGTTTCAAAACAATGTACAATTTACAATGTACAATGTACAATTAACCTTGTACACCACTGTTCACTAATCACTGATCACTGTTCACTAAAAAACAATATTCACAATCTTCTTCGGCACGATGATCACCTTCTTCGGGGTGGCGCCGGCAAGCCATTTCTGCACGTCGGGATTTTCGAGCACCTGCGGCTCAATATCCTTGGGCGTGTAGCTGGCGGGGAACGACATCTTCAAGCGCATCTTGCCGTTGAAAGAAACGGGATAGAGGTATTCATCCTCCACCATATATTGCTCATTATATGCCGGATAGGTAGCTTTCAGAATCGATTCCTCGTGTCCGAGCAGCGACCACAACTCTTCCGTGATGTGCGGCGCGTAGGCGGACATCAGGATGCAGAGGGGCTCCAAGATGGCGCGTTTGTGACATTTGGCATCGCCTAACTCGTTGGCACAAATCATGAACGCACTCACCGCCGTGTTGAAGGAGAAACGTTCGTTGTCTTCTTCTATCTTCTTGATAGTCTTATGGATAGTCTTCCACTCGGCCTTGGTCGGCTCCTCATCCGTGACAGCGAAGTTACCCTCCGCGTCGAAGTAGAGCTTCCAGAACTTGCGAATGAAACGGGAAACACCCTCAATGCCGTTGGTATCCCACGGCTTGGCCATCTCCACCGGACCGAGGAACATCTCGTACATACGCAACGTGTCGGCACCGTACTTCTCCACCAAATCGTCGGGATTCTGGACATTGTATTTCGATTTCGACATCTTCTCAACCTCCCAACCGCAAACATACTGTCCGTTTTCGAGGATGAACTCGGCATCTTTGAAATCGGGCATCCAGTTCTTGAAGGCTTCGATGTCGAGGATGTCGTTGTGCACGATGTTGACATCCACGTGAATCGGGGTCGTTTCGTACTCTTTGCGAAGGTTGAGCGACACGAACTTGTTGGTACCGACGATACGATAGACAAAGTTGGAGCGACCCTGGATCATGCCCTGGTTGATGAGTTTCTGGAACGGCTCGTCCTTGCAGCTGATGCCGAGGTCGAAGAGGAATTTGTTCCAGAAGCGGGCGTAAATCAGGTGGCCGGTGCCGTGTTCCGCACCGCCGACATAGAGATCGACATTCTGCCAATACTCGTCGGCCTCCTTGGAAACCAACGCATTATCATTCTTCGGATCCATATAGCGCAGATAGTAGGCACTGGAACCGGCGAATCCGGGCATGGTGCTGTACTCTCTCGGGTAGCCGTTCCAGGTCCAGTCTTTGGCGCGGGCCAACGGCGGCTCGCCCGTCTCAGTGGGCAGGAACTGATCGACTTCGGGCAGCAACACGGGGAGTTCGGATTCGGGCACGGGATAAGGCATTCCGTCTTTGAAATAGACAGGGAACGGTTCGCCCCAGTAACGCTGGCGACTGAAGATGGCGTCGCGCAGACGGTAGTTGACGGTGCCATAGCCGATACCCATGGTGTTGATCTTCTCAATCACCGCCTTGCCGGCCTCCTTGACCGTCATGCCGGTGATGAAACCGGAGTTGACGCACACACCCGTCTTGCTGTCCATGGACTCCTCCCACGTATCAGGATCGCTGGTTTCATCCACGGCCGGTGCCACCACCTGACGAATGGGCAGGTTGAAGTGACGGGCGAAAGCGAAGTCGCGACTGTCGTGGGCGGGCACGGCCATGATGGCGCCGGTACCGTAGTCAGACAGCACGTAATCGCTGATCCAGATGGGGATGCGCTCCTCGGTGATGGGGTTGATGGCGAACGCGCCGGTAAAGACGCCGCTCACCTTCTTGACCTCAGCCTGACGCTCGCGCTCGGAACGGTTCTTGGCCCACGTGACGTAAGCCTCCACCTCAGCCTTCTGTTCGGGCGTGGTAATCTGCTCAATCATCTCATGCTCAGGGCATAAGACCATGAAAGTAACGCCGAAAATGGTGTCGGGACGGGTCGTGAAAATCTCGAAAGCCATCTCATTCTCCAGACCTTCGACATTGCCGCCCATGTAAATCTTCTTCCAATCCAACTGGCCCTCTTTGGCCAATGGGAACCAGACGGCGGCACCTTCGCTACGGCCGATCCAGTTGCGCTGGATTTCCTTCAGAGAGTCGGTCCAATCGACCGTGTCGAGCCCCTTCAGCAGACGTTCCGCGTAGGCGGAGACGCGCAGTATCCATTGCCGCATCAGCTTGCGTTCCACGGGGAATCCGCCGCGCACGGAGAGTCCGTTCACCACCTCATCGTTGGCGAGCACGGTGCCGAGTTTCGGGCACCAGTTCACCCACGTGTCGGCCAAGTAAGCCAGACGGTAGTTCATCAGCATCTCCTGCTGCTCTTTCTCGGAAGCGGAGTTCCACTCCTCGGCAGTAAACTCCAGCGGTTTGGTCTGCGCCACCTGCAACCCGTGCGTGCCGTTGGCGGCAAAAGCCTCCATCAGCTCGGAAATCGGGCGGGCCTGATTCGCCTGGTAGCAATAGTAGGAATTGAAGAGCTGGATGAACGTCCATTGCGTCCACTTATAATAGTCGGGGTCGCAGGTCTTGAACGAGCGGTCCCAATCGAACGAGAAACCGATTTTGTCGAGCTGTTCGCGGTAGCGGTTGACATTCTTCTCCGTCGTGATGGCGGGGTGCTGACCAGTCTGGATGGCATATTGCTCTGCCGGCAGTCCGAAAGCGTCGTAACCCATCGGGTGCAGCACATTGAATCCTTTCTGCCGTTTGTAGCGGGCGTAGATGTCCGAGGCGATATAGCCCAGCGGATGCCCCACATGCAAGCCCGCGCCCGACGGGTACGGGAACATATCCAGCACGTAAAACTTCGGTCTGCTGTGATCTATTTCGGTTTTATACAGGCCGGTTTCTTTCCATTTCTCCTGCCATTTCTTCTCGATTTCTCTGAAGTTGTATTCCATATTTCTGAATGGTTATGGGTTATTGTAATTGTAGAGACGCAAAATTTTGCGTCTCTACAACACCTTTATTTTCAATTACTTATTATTCACCACAATCTTCCGGCTCTCCACTCTCCTACCCTTCTCGTTGAGGAACTGCACGGTGTAGTGGCCGTTGGCGAAGCGGGTGCAGTCGATTTCGAGATGGGTGTCGTCGCAGGCGGCTTGATAGACCAGACGGCCGGTTTCGTCATAGAGACGGACCATCTTCACATCGGGAGCGTTCTCCACGTTGATGTACAGCGACTGGTGGACGGGGTTCGGATAGAGGGTGACCGTGGCTTGGGACGGGTAATCCTCAATGCCGACGTTACAATAGAGGTCCAAAGAGGTCTCCGTGTAGCCGCAGTTGTTGATACCACGGGCGGTAAGTTTGCCGGTACCGTTCATGGTCACATTCAGCGTCACATTGCTGAAGGTGGTGTTCGACAGGGTCCAGTTCGTATTGGAGACCCGCCACTCGTAGTTACTGACATACAGCGGGTTGTTGATGGAGTAATAGACGTTGCCGTATTGCGTGATATTCGGGTTGCCGTTGATGGTGTCGAGGCGCGGCAGCGGGTTGACCGTCAGCAGGAGGTTGACGATACTGTCACAGCCGTTCACCGTCTGCAGCTCGTGCGTATAGGTAAACGTGCCGGCAGAATCCGCCACCGGGATGTCAAAGCCGTACTGCGAGAAGGGCTGTCCCTCGCAGACAGTGCCCGTAACCGTGAGGTTGTAGGTCGGCAGCGTCACGATCTGGTGCTGTGCCTCGGAAGTACAACCGTTCGCGCCCGTCACGGTGACGCTGTAGGTAGTATTGGCCGGAACGACCTCCACCGACTGGGTAGTGTCGCCAGTGCTCCACAAGAACTCCACAGCGTCGGAAGAAGCCACGAGCGTGGTGGTGTCTCCCTGACAGAGATCAGCCACACCGATGATGTCGAGCGTGGGCGCGGCCAGTTGGGAGACGTAGGTGCTGGACGACTGGGAACAACCGTAAGCGTTGGTAGCGGTCACGGTGTAAACACCGCCTTCCGCGATGGTGATGCTCGTACCTGTCTCACCGGTGCTCCACGCGTAGGTATTGTCACCCGACACGGAAAGTTCCTCGGTAGTGTTCTCGCAGATGCTGCCCACCGCGTTGAGCGTGAAGAACGGCACCGGATTGTCAATCACGGTCACAGAGGCGTAACCCTGACAACCGTTCACAGAGCTGGCCGTAACGGTGTAGGCACCCTGTGCGTCAACCGTGATGGCCGCCGTGGTATCGCCAGTGCTCCAAAGGTAGGAAACCGCGTTGGAAGCCGTAAGCGTGGTGGATTCCCCATGACAGATGGAGAGGTTGCCGGAGATGAAGACCTCCGGGATGGGCTCCACGTTCACCAATTTGCTGATAGTGGCGCTACAACCGTGCTCGTCGTAACCAACCACACTGAAGGTAGTAGTCTCCAACGGCATCACCGTGATGACGGAACCGCCCTCGCCATTGTTCCAGACATAGCTGTTCGCGCCGCTGGCCGCCAACGTCGTCACCGCAGCCTGGCAGACCAAACTCGGACCGTCGATGCTGACCACGGGGTTGTCCCAAACCACAACGGTAACCGAATCAGTACGGATACAGTTCAGCGAGTTGGTGGCGTTCACCTTGTAAACGCCCGGCGTCGTGACGGTAATGGAATTACCCGTGGCACCGGTGCTCCAAACGTAGCTGTTGCCGCCGGTCACGGAAATCGTGGCGCTCTCGCCCTGACAAATGCTGGTGTTGCCGCTGAAGATAATGGAAGGCAGCACATTGACCGTAACGATGGCCGTGGCAACCGAGGCGCAACCGAAGTCGTTGAAGGCCGTCACGGTGTAGGAAGTGCTGATGATGGGGAACACGGCGATGTCTTGCGTATTGGCGCCGTTGCTCCACAGATAGGAAGTACCGCCCGTGGCCGTGAGCACGGAAGACTGGCCCTGACAGATGGTGCGTTCACCGAGAATCTGCACCACCGGCAGTTCTTCCACATTCACCACCTTCTGCACGGTGGTGGAACAGCCGTTGGTGTCGTAACCCGTCACAGAATAGGTAGTGTTGGCGACCGGCGAAATGGAGATTTCCGCCGACACCTCACCGGTGTTCCACAAGTATGCATTTGCGCCGCTGGCCGTCAGTGTGACGGCAGTGCCGGTGCAGACGTGGTTGTTACCCTCAATTTGCACAACGGGGTTCGGATTGACCTTCACGTAGATGGAATCTGTCTTGGAACAGTTCTGAGCATTCGTGGCGGTAACGTAGTACATACCCGTGGTGCCGATATTCACGTTGCCGGTCTGCGCACCGGTGCTCCAGAGATAAGAGCTGGCACCGACAACGGTGATGGTCGTCGTGTTGCCGGCGCAGATCGTGGTGTTGCCGTTGAAGGTCACATGCGGCAACGCATTCACAGTAATCGTGACGGCGGAACTGGCCACACAACCGTAAGCATTCGTCACCGTCACCACGTATGACTGGGTGCTCTCGGGAGTCACCACCACACTGCTGATGGAGTCACCAGTGCTCCAGTTGTAAATCGTACCACCCGTAGCCGTGAGCGTAGTGGACTGTCCGGCGCAGATGGTTCTCGTGCCGAGCACTTGAATCACCGGCAGTGCCTCCACGTTCATCACGCGGCTGACGGTGGTGCTACAGCCGTTGGTGTCGTAACCCGTCACCGTGTAGGTGGTGGCCGTGGAAGGCGTCACCGAGATGGATGACGTAATCTCTCCTGTATTCCAAAGATAGGTATTGGCTCCCGAAGCGGCCAGCGTAGCGATTCCGCCGGCACAGACGTAGTTGCTGCTTGCAATCTGCACCGCCGGATTCGCATTCACCGTCACATAGACGGAGTCGACAGAGGTACAATTCTGAGCGTTCGTGACCGTCACTGCATAGTAACCCGGCTCGGTCACGCTAATGGCAGGAGTGTAAACCCCGTTGGACCAAGAATATGCGGCCCCACCGGAAGCGGTCACCGTGGCCGTGGCGCCGGCGCAGATGGTCGTATTGCCGGAGAAGGCAATCTCCGGAAGCGTGTTGACCACCACATCGGTCACCAACGAGGAGGAACAACCCAACGCATTGGTCACCGTCACCACGTATGACTGCGTTGTAGCCGGAGTCACCGTGATGCTGTTGCTGTTGGCGCCGTTGTCCCAGAAATAGTAAGCACCGCCAGCAGCCGTAAGCGTGGTGGACTGACCAGCGCAAATCGTCTTCGTACCAGAAACTGTAACCTGTGGCAACGCTTCCACATTCAGCACTTTGGTAGCCGTCGTTTGGCAACCCTTGGCATCATAACCGGTCACCGTATAAGTGGTGGTAGCCGCAGGAGCCGGCGAAATGGAAGCAGACGTCTCGTTGGTGCTCCACGCATACGTATTCGCACCCGAAGCAGTGAGCGTGGCCACATTGCCGAAACAGATGTAATCCGGACCCGTAATCTGAACATCGGGATTCTGGTTTACCTTAATATACACAGAGTCAATCTGCTGACAGCTCTTGTCATTGGTGACCGTCACCTTGTAGTATCCTTGGGAATAGAGTGTGACGGACGGGGTAACGGCGCCTGTGGACCACAGGTAGGCATTACCACCTGCAGCCGTAATCGTGACCGAATTACCGGCACACATCTCCGTGGCACCACTGAAGGTGATCTCCGGAAGAGCATTCACCGTCACCTGGGTTTCCAAACTGGTGGTGCAACCGTGGGCGTTCGTCACCGTGACCACGTAAGCCTGTGAAGCCGCCGGGGTCACCGTGATGCTGTTGCCCGCGGTGCCGTTGCTCCACTGATAGGTCGTTCCGCCCGTTGCCGTAAGCGTGGTGGACTGTCCGGCGCAGATGGTCTTCACACCGGAAACCGAAATCGTCGGCAGCGGCTCCACATTCACCACCTTGGAAGAGGTGGAGTGACAGCCGTTGGTATCGTAACCCGTCACCGTGTAGGTGGAGGTGGCGGCAGGCAACACGTCAACTTGAGCCGTGGTCTCGTCATTGCTCCACAAATACGTCTCCGCACCCGAAGCCGTCAGGGTGGCTACATTGCCGATACAAACATACTCGGGTCCGGAAATCTGGACATTGGGGTTCGCGTTCACCTTGATGGTCACGGAAGCGCTGTTGCTGCAGTTCTGCACATCGGTGGCCGTCACCGTGTAGGTACCGGCATTGCTGAGCACCACCGTGGCGCTCTGGCCACCGTTGCTCCAAGCATACGTGTTCGCACCCGTCGCCGTGATGCCCGTGGACTCGCCGGCACAAATTTCCGTTCTGCCGTTGAAGGTCACAACCGGAAGGGCATTCACCGTCACGGTGGCAGAAGCGCTGGCCATACAGCCGTATGCGTTGCTGGCGGTCACCGTGTAAGATTGATTGGTGGACGGAGCCACGGCAATATTGGCGCCCGTGTTGCCGGTATTCCAAATATAAGAGATGCCGCCGGTAGCGGTGAGCGTGGTGCTCTTGCCATTGCAGATGGTCAGGTTACCGCTGATCTGCGGGACAGGGAGATCGTGAACCACCACGCCACGGGAGGCCGTGGAGGAACATCCGTGAATATTGGTGACCGTCACATAGTACTGACCACCCGCATTGACCGTCGTGCTCGGATTGTGGTCGCCGTTGCTCCAAGCATATTGGGAAATGCCGTCCCCGGCAACCGTCAACGACGTGGATTGGCCATCACAAATCTCGCTGGTACCGATAATGCTGACCTGAGGCAGCTCATAAACAGTCACGGTGGAATGATAGACCCGTGAACAGAGGTTCGCGTTCGTAATCGTCACTTGATAGTCGCCGGCCTCAGTCACAGTGATGTGGCTCTGATAGCTGCCCGTGGACCATACGTAGGTGCTGCCGGCCGGAGCGTCCGTGCTCAGTGACGCCTGCTGTCCACGACAAATGCTCACCGATTCCGTAACCGTGGCCACCGGAAGAGCGTTCACCGTCACCATCTTCTGCACCGAAGCCTCACAGCCGTTGGTGCCGATAACGGTAACCGTGTAATTTCCTGAATTGGTAACGATGATATGGTCATCGAAATTGCCAGTGCTCCATTGATAAGCCACACCGCCCGAAGCGGTCAGCACGGTGGTGTCGCCCTGACAAATGGACGTGGAGCCGCTGACGAACGCCGACGGCAACTGGTTCACCGTAACCGTCGTGGCGGCGGTGGAAGTACAGCCGTTCTCATCGGTCACCAACACTGTATAATTCGACGTGACGGAGGGCGAAACGGTAATGGCCGCCGTGTTCTGGCCAGAACTCCAATTGAAAGTGTTGGCCGTCGTGATGGCCGTCAACGTCACCTCATCGCCTCTGCATATCGCATTCTGTGCCAAGATGTTGACCACAGGGGCAGGATTCACCAAAACAGTGGCCGAAGCGGTGGCGGTACAACCGTAAGTGCTCGTGGCCGTAACGGTATAGGTGCCGGTAGCATTCACCGTGATCATCGCGTTGGTGCTACCATCATCCCACTCATAACTGTTGCCGCCGGAGGCGCGCAAAGTGGTCGTCTGACCCTCACAAATGGTCAAATTGCCGCTGATGGACGGGGCAGTCGTGTTATACTCGCTCACAACGGCCGACAAGGTACTCTGACAGCCGGAGGCATTCGTCACCGTCACACTATACTGACCGGGTGAAGAGATGTTGATATCACTCGACGTACTGCCATCGAACCATTGGTAAGTATTGGTTGCATCTCCCGACACCGAAATCGTGGTGCTTTCACCGTGGCAGAAGTAACGGTTTCCGGTAATGGAGGCATTCACGATGGATTGGGTTATATTCTCGCTCTTGGTGGCGACACATCCGTACTGGTCGGTACCCGTCACGGTGTAAGTCCCTGCGTAGGAAGCCGTCACCGACTGTGATGCCTCGCCGGAATTCCACACGTAACTTGAAGCGCCCGTGGCGGTAATCGTAGTGCTGCTACCCTGACAGAAAGTCGTTCTGCCGTTGATTTTCACATTGGGAAGCGGATGGACATCCAAGGTCACCGACTGCGTATTGACACAGCCTTTGGTGTCAGTGCCCGTCACCGTATAGGTGCCCTGAGTGTTCACCGTGATACGGTCTATGCGCGAGCCGGTGTTCCAGCGGTAACTGGACGCACCGAAAGCGATGAACAGCTGGGACTCTCCCTCGCAAATGCTGGTGTTGCCCGAAATGGAGATGGAGGGCAGCGAGTTCACCGACACCGTATGGCTCTTCGTCTTGGAACAGCCGTAGGCATTCGTGACCGTCACCGTGTAGGTCGTGGTCTCCGTCGGGGAGACGGTGCGGGCATTGTTGGTCGAACCATCCTCCCACAAGAACTCCGTGCCGCCTACCGCCTGCAGCAAAACACTGCTGCCGTAGCAGACTTCGTCATAGCCCACAATCTCCGCACCCGGCAGGGCAGCAGGATCCACCCGAACCGTATCAGCAGCAGAACAACCGAAAGCGTTCGACACCGTCACGGAATACTGACCGGCCAAACTCACCGTGATGGAGGCCTCCGTGGCACCGTTGTTCCACAAATAGACACTGCCTGTGGATTGCGCCGTCAGGGTCACCGTACTGCCCGCGCACAAATAGACCTGGTCGGGCAAAATCAGCGTAGGAGACTCTTTCACCGTCAAATTCACGAAAAAGACAGAGTCATACGCCGTAGAGGTGTGCACGATGTAACGATAAACACCGGCATGGGTGAGCACACTGTCATACAGGGTCACCGGCATGTCGTCGGAACAGACCTCCCTGTAGATGGTATCGTAGTTGAACACGGCCGGATGGATGGTCAGATTGACGGAAACCACACTGTCGCAGCCATTCACCGTGGTGAGGGTCTGCTCGTGATAACCGGAGGTAGTGTAAGCACTGTCATTGAAAATGTACGGAAGATCAAACTCACCCACCTCAACATTGAGGGTCTCATCCCTATAAACGGGATTGTGGTGCACGTTCAACGTGACCACGCTGTCGTAACCGTTCAAATGGTAAGTGAAGACGTGCGAACCGGCAGTGGTGATCGCTGTTCCGAGGAACATCACCGTGGCATTCGCACAGACTGTCGTGTCGATAGTGGTGTTATACACCTGGTTCACCGTGAGATTCAGCGTATAGAACGTGTCGCATTCGGCAACCGTGGCCGCGGGTGCGGTCTGGTGATAAATGCCGCTCTCCGTGTAGGGAACGCCGCGGTAAATGTACGGAATCTCGTTCCGCGTCACCGTCACGGTGTTGTTAATCGTCTGATTCGGGGTCACCGTAAGGTTCAAAGTGACATTCATACTGTCACAACCATAGCGGTTCTTCAAGGTTTTGTAATAAACACCGCTCGCATAGTAGGAGGTGCCGTAAAAGTCGTAAGGCCGCTGATCCTCGCAAATGGTCACATTCATCGAGTCAACGCCCGGATTCACGTTCAGCATCACCCGGAGCGTGTGATAGTCATTGCAGCCGCTGTCGTTCGTCTGCGTGTAGGTGTACAACGTGGAAACGCGGAACGTGGTGTCGCCGAAAGTGTAGGAACTGTCGGCAGTACAGATGTTCACCGTGTCACGCACCGACGCAAAAGCGTTGAGCACCAGCATCGTATAGTCGCTGCAGGCGGTGTCGGGATCCTTGTTGATAAAATAGGTGCCGGGAGCGGCAAAGGTATGCAGAGAGTCATACGTATAGGGGAAAGCGTCCGGACAAAGGGTCACCCTCACCGTGTCCATACTCGGTTCTGTCACCGTGAGATTCAACAGCACCGTCAAGCTGTCACAGCCGTAGCTGTTGTGCTTTTTGATCGTATAGGAGCCGGCAGCGTTGAACGACTGACCGTCATAGACGTAGGGCAGATCCGTGCGGCAGACGGCAGCGTTGATCGTGTCAGCCCGCGAAGAAGACGGCAGGACGGTCAGCACCAGCGTCGTGATGGCGTTACATCCCGTGGAAGTAGTGTGAGGGATGGAAAAAGTGCCCGCATTGACATAGCTGTTGCCCATGAAATAGTACGGGAGATTGTTGTAGCAGACCTCGTCGTAAACCGTGTCCGACTCAAGCGGATACTGCGTCACCGCGTAGGTCTTCACAATAGGACACCCATCGGCATCATAACCCTGCACAAAGTCGAAATTGCCCGGCTCCGTGAAGGTGATGCCGTCGCAGGAGACCGATTCCTGGCCCGGACACATCGGCAGATTGACCGTCGTGTGGGCACCCTCCACCACCTGGAGCTGAAGCAGGGTGCTGGAGCTGTCGCAACCGCTCACCGTGGAGCCATACACCCAGTAGTTGCCCGTCTGGGTGTAGAAATTATCCCGGAAGGCATACGGCAGGGCATTGCTGCAAACCCTTGCATTCACCGTGTCCTTCACATCATAGCTCTGCCCGACGGTGATGTTGTAGATGTTCAGGACATCCATCACAATCTGCCCCTGCACCGGAGTGTAGTGTGGAATCTGAACCGTCGTGTCTCCATGATAGACCGTGCTGTTGGCCGTCAGCAAGACGCTGTCGCAACCGAACACCGAATGGTACACCGTATCGACAGGATAGGCGTTGTTTTGCGCAGAGACCTTCCCGCAGAAGGAAACCGCCGCAGTCATCAAAACAAGCATTAACTGCTTGAAAATCATAGATTTATTCATAGTTGTAATTTTATTATACTTCGAAATAACAGTTATTAACACAAAAAGGTGCAAAAATACACAAATTACAAATAGCTGGGCACACAAAAAAACCTCGCCGACTCGCGCTATAAAAGACGTGAGACGTGAGATTATTGGTTCCGACTATAGCAGGCTAATTCCCCCCTTAGGGGGGATGCCCGAAAGGCAGGGGGAGGCTGAACTACCGGAAGATGTCGAAACGGCCGAGATGCCACTTCTGAAGGCGGAACTGCACGGAGGTGCGCAACACACCCAACCCGTAACGGCAGCTGCGCCGGAAGTTGATGGAAGAGGCCTCCGGGAAATATTTGGTCGGGCAGGTGATCTCCCCGATGTCGAAGTCGGCGTAGATGATCTGCGCCAACATCTGGTTGTCGAACACGAAATCGTCGGAGTTTCGCATGAACGCCACCTTCTCCAGCACCTCGCGGGTGAAGGCACGGTAGCCGGTATGGTACTCCGACAGCTTCTGCCCCACCATCACGTTCTGGAACCACGTCAGGCAACGGTTAAAGAAGTACTTGTAGTGCGGCATCCCGCCTTTCAGCGCGCCGTTGCCGAGAATGCGCGAGGCCAACACCACGGGGTACAGCCCGTTGACCATCATGTAGGAAATGGACTCAATAAGCAACGGGGTATATTGATAATCAGGGTGCAGCATGATCACGATGTCGGCCCCGAGTTCCAACGCCTTGCTATAGCAGGTCTTCTGGTTCGCGCCGTAGCCTTTGTTCTTCTCGTGCCGGATCACATGCTGGATGCCTAACGAACGGGCCACATCTACGGTCTCGTCCGACGAACAGTCATCCACCAGGATCACCTCATCCACGATGTCGGCGGGCACCTCCCGGTAAGTCTTTTCCAACGTTTGCGCCGCATTGTATGCCGGCATCACGACTACGATTTTCTTTCCTTTCAGCATTGGTTTGGGGTTATGGGGTTAAAGGGTTACACGGTTATAGGGTTACACGGTTAGAGGGTTAGAGGGTTAGAGACGCACGGCCGTGCGTCTTTGCCCGTGCGTCGCACCACGATGACGCTCAGTTCGTACAGCAGCCATATTGGCAGGGAGACGATGAGGAGGGTGAAGGCGTCGCCGGTGGGGGTGATGATGGCCGCGAGGATGAGGATGGCCACGATGGCGTGGCGTCGGTACTGGGTCATCCATTCCGCCTTCAGCAGTCCGAAACGCGCCAACAGCCAACTGATGACCGGGATCTCGAAAACGATTCCGAACACTAAGCTCATCATCAGCAGCGTGTCCATGTACGACTGCAGGGTCAGCATATTGCGCACCTCGCCGCTCACCTGGTAGGTGCCGAGAAAGCGCACCGTCAGCGGGAAGACGAACAGGTAGTTGACCGCCACCCCGATGAGGAACATCCCGTAGGCGGCCAGCACCAAGCTGACGGAATGCCGCCGCTCCTTCTCATAGAGGGCAGGCCGCACAAAATCGAACAGCACGTAGATGATGTACGGGGAGGCCATCAGGATTCCGAAGGCGCAGGCCGTCTTGAGGTGGATCATGAACTGCTCCGTCAAGCCGGTGTTCATCAGCTGGATGGAAAAGTCGCCGCCGCCGAACAGCTTGTACATGAAGAACGAGGAGTCTTTCGGGGCGAGAACAATCCGGAAGAGCAGATCCTTGAAACAAAACGCCAGCGTGGAGAACACGAACGCAGCGATCAGCATCCTGATCAAGCTGCCGCGCAGATCCTCCAAATGCTCCCAGAACGACTTGTTTTCCGCCGCCTCGGACATCTACTCGGTCTTGTTTGCCGTTTCGTTAGTCTCCTCCTTCTTTTCGGCCGGCTTCTCTTCCTTGCCGTCCATGCCGTTCTTGAAGGAGCGCACGCCCTTCCCCAGCCCGCTCATCAGCTCGGGAATCTTCTTCCCGCCGAACAGCAGCAGCACAATCAGGGCGATAATGATGATTTCTGTCATTCCGATTCTCATATCTTTTGGGTTATAGGGTTAAAGGGTTACTCGGTTACACGGTTACACGATTACACGGTTAGAGGGTTATAGGGTTATAGGGTTATGGGGTTACAGGGTTGTGGGGTTAACGGGCGACCCAAGCATCAACATACTACGCACACCCCGCAACGAGCAACCCTAATTATCCATTATCCATTATCCATTATCAATTCCTAAACATAATATCCCGCACCATTGGGCCGAAGTCCGCCTGCATTTTCTTCAGTATCTGCGATTTGTGTCCGAACAGTTCGAACTTGAGGGCGGCGTTCTGCACCCGCACGTAGAGGATGCCGTTGCGCAGGTCCTCGCACTTCGAGAACTGCGCACAGATCTCCCCGACGTATTCCGGCCAGCGCTCGAATAGCAGCTGCTTGTCCATCAGATGCTGCTTCCCCGACTGGCTCACGAACCGCCCGACCAGTTCCTTAAGGTTCATTTCGTGGTTGTCACGTTGCATGTTATAGGGTTAAGGGGTTATAGGGTTATGGGGTTATCAGGTTACAGGGTTGTGGGGTTAACGGGCGACCCAAGCATCAACATACTACGCCCACTCCGCAACGAGCAACCCTAATTATCCATTATCAATTATCCATTATAAAATTTGCATATACTTATGGCTTTGCAGAGACACGCGCCATTTGGGGTTTTCCAGCACATAGTTCACAAGGCGGCTCATGATGACGTTGCAGCGGTTCCAGTCGGGCTGGAGCAGGAGCAGGCAGCGTCTGTTCACCCTCTGGGAGTTCGACTCGGCCCAGGCGAAATCCTCCTCGCTGCCGACGATGACCTTGAGTTCGTTGGCCTTGGCCAGGACATCGGGTTTCGGGGCGGCGCCGTACTTCGGGGAGAGACAGATCCAGTCCCAGTCGCCGGAGAGTGGTTCGGAGCCGGAGGTTTCGAGGAAGCACTTGATGCCGTGCTTGTGCATCTTGCTCGTAAGCGGCCGCATGTCGTAGAGCAGCGGCTCGCCTCCGGTGACCACCACGGCCCGCGCGGGTTTCTCCGCCGCCCGCGCCACAATCTCGTCCACATCCACCATCGGGTATCTGGCGGCGTTCCACGTGCGCATCTCGTCGCAGAAGGAACAACCGACTTCGCAGCCGCCCACACGCACGAACCACGCAGCCTTCCCCGTGTGGTAGCCCTCGCCCTGCAAAGAGTAAAACTCCTCAACCACAGGGAGATACAGTCCTTTCTTATCCATTTCTTTCATTATGTTTTGAAACGGCAAAAATACATTTTTTTGGGTTCAGGATTCAAGTTTCAGGCTTCAAAGCATTCCTAATAAGCTAACCCTATAACCCCCTAACCCTTACACCTTGAACTTTGAACTTTGAACCTTGAACTTTGAACCTTGAACCTTGAACCTTGAAACAAAAAAAAATGTATTTTCGCGCCGCATTAAAAATTTATACAGACTAAAATAAAGACACTATGAGTCAGATCGTTAAAGTTTACGGAAGAGAGATTTTGGACTCTCGCGGAAATCCCACTGTGGAAGTTGATGTTTATACCGCCGCCGGCGCGGTGGGCCGTGCCGCAGTTCCCTCCGGCGCGTCCACGGGCGTGCACGAGGCTGTGGAGCTCCGCGACGAGCAGAAAGACCGTTATATGGGCAAGGGCGTGCTGAAGGCCGTCCAGAATGTGAACAGCACCCTCGCGGAGGCTGTCGAAGGCATGGAAGTCAGCGACCAGGCGGAACTCGACGCCCGCATGATCGAAGTCGATGGCACCGAGAACAAGGGCGCGATGGGCGCCAACGCCATCCTCGGCATCTCCCTCGCCGCCGCCAAGGCCGCCGCACAGGAGACCGGCCAAGACCTCTACCGCTACGTGGGCGGCTGCAACGCCACCGTCCTCCCAGTCCCCATGATGAACATCCTCAACGGCGGTTCCCACGCCGACAACCGCGTCGATTTCCAAGAGTTCATGATCATGCCCGTGGGCGCCCCGACATTCCGCGAGGCCGTGCGCATGGGCTCCGAAGTGTTCCACAACCTCAAGAAAGTCCTCAAGGGCCGCGGCTACTCCACCAACGTGGGTGACGAAGGCGGCTTCGCCCCCGACCTCAAATCCAACGAGGAAGCCCTCGAAGTGATTCTCCAAGCCATCGAGAACGCCGGCTACAAACCCCAAGAGGACATCTGCATCGCCCTCGACCCGGCTTCCTCCGAGTTCTACGATGCCGACAAGAACATCTACAAGCTGAAATGGTCCACCGGCGAGGAACTGACCCCCGCCCAGATGGTCGATTACTGGAAAAACTGGTGCGACAAGTACCCCATCATCTCCATCGAGGACGGCATGGCCGAAGACGACTGGGACGGCTGGAAACTCCTCACCGACACCATCGGCGACCGCTGCCAGCTCGTGGGCGACGACCTCTTCGTCACCAACGTCAAGCGCCTGCAGATGGGTCTTGAGAAAGAGGTGGCCAACTCCATCCTCATCAAGGTCAACCAGATCGGCACACTTACCGAGACCATCAACGCCGTGCAGCTCGCTCAGCGCAATTTCTACACCGCGGTGATGTCGCACCGTTCCGGCGAAACCGAGGACACGACCATCGCCGACCTCGCCGTGGCTTTGGGCACCGGCCAAATCAAGACCGGCTCCGCCAGCCGCACCGACCGCATCTGCAAATACAACCAGCTGATGCGTATCGAGGAAATGCTCGGCAGCCAGGCCATCTACCCCGGCAAAGCTTTCCCGTTCAGAGGATAATCGCTAACGCAAATAAAAAAAACGCGGCTAAATGCCGCGTTTTTTTTTTTACTTCTGTTCCCGCACTTTCGATTCCCGCGTCCAGTCAACGGTCATGCCGAACAGCGAAACCCCGAGGTAGCCTCGCATCTTCATCGTCTTCCCGTCGTTGACCAAGCGGATGTAGGTCTTGTACGTGCCGGATTTGCCGGGATATTTCAACTTCCCGCCCTGATACTCATTCTCCTTGGCATTGTATTTCAACCCCGTCATGAAGACCAGCCCGAGGTTGTCCTTCTTCTTCGGGTTCTCCACCCAAACCACCTTGGCCTCGTAGGTGCCGTCGGCAGCCTTGTAGATCTCACATTGGGAACCTTCCTTGGAGAACGGGTCCTTGGAATGGTAAATGCCGCAGATATCGTCTGCTTTCTGCGCGAAGCTCACCAGCACAAAAGCGGTGAGGATAAGGGTTGTTACAAGTTTTTTCATCTTTTTCACTTTTTTACCCCACACTGCGGCTATCGCCTTGTGTGGGGTTATTAGCACTTCGTGCGTCTTGTCCCTTCGGGACTGCTCAAGGAATATTTTTTATTACTCTTCCGGGGCGAACAACGGATCCCATGCGGGTAACATGATGGGCTTCTGGTCGAAAAGTTTAAGCGTGGCGGAAGGGATGTATTTGGATTCCACCACGAGACGGAACATGTACTCGTTGAACCATTCGTTGGTCATGATGAGGAAGCCGTTGTGGCCGCGGTTGCTGCCCCAGCTGTTCTCCACCATCCACTTGGTGGGGTTGCCGTTGGCGTCGAGGTCCACGCCGCAGAGCGTCATCGCGTGCGAGGAGCCGCTGGCGAAGGTGCTGACACGCTGCTTCTTGTCCATGCCGAAGGTGGTGCCGAACAGGGAGCCGTAGTCGTAGTTGTTCACATCCATGTAGCCTTTGTCGCGGTCAAGGAACTTGGCCACGTCGCAGGAGAAGTACATCATGGTGCTGTCCTTGATGGAGGAGATGGCCATCCGGGCGATCTCCGGCATCGGCAGGTTGAGGAACTTCCAGTTCTGGCCGTCATAGACGTGGCGGTCGTACTCGATCTCATACACCTTGTAGTATTCGCGGGTCGGGTCGTTCATCACCATGTAATAGGTGGAGAAATCCTCGTTCACGAACTTGTTGAAGAACGACATCGGGGTGTATTTCTCGGTACTCACCACCTCGCCCTTGCTGTTGCGCTGCGTCCAGGTGAACTCGGTGGGCGGTTCGCCGAAAGCGTAAGCCAGCATCCGGTAAATCGTCTCCAACATCTCCATCTTGGTGGCCTGCAGTTTCTGCTCGGTCATGCTCTTGTTGTTGCTCATCTGGCGCAGGATGAGACCGTCCTCGCGCAGTTTCAGCTTGATGAGCTCGGAAATCTTGGAGGTGTGGTTGCTGTTGTAGGTCTCGGGCATCGCCTCTTTCGGCACCGCACCGTACTTGCTCATCAGGTTGGCCACGCCGGTGAACTGACCGCCATCGCCGATGGGGTTCTTGAAGAGCCATTGCACGGTCTCGTCCTCCATGGACTTGGCGCGGGTGTCGAGGATCGACTGCAGGAAGAGGTTGGCCTTCTCGAGCTGGTCCCAGAAGAAGGTGTAGCATTGCGAGAACTGGAAGTCGGCCGGGAGGTCGTACTTGCGGATGGCCTTGTTGCGCAGCACGTTCATGCCGGTGAACATCCAGCAGCGGCCGGACGACTCCTGGTTGGTGATGGCCTTGGAGGGCACCGTGTTCGACAGATGCTCGTCGAAAGCGGTGTTGTTGTCGTAGTTCACCGCCAACTTGTTGATGTCATTGCTGTTGATGGCGTTGCGGAGGGCCTTGTTGGTCGGGTTCGACTGGTAGGAGCCGCGCAGCATGTTGATCTGCTGCATCGTCAGCCCGCCTTCCTTGTTGATGGTCTGCGCCTGCATAGCGAACGCCAAAACAGTCGCAAAGAGGAGAAAGAATGCTTTTTTCATTGTTTTATACTTTATAAATTATACTCCTATAGAATATCGGCGGCAAAGATACTATTTTTTTAGTTCAAGGTTCAAGGTTCAAAGTTCAAAGCACCATCCCCAATACCAACTGCTAACTACTAACTGCTAACTACTAACTCAATATTATAACCCCCTGAAAACCAGCAATGTTAATAACGCTGTTTATAACTATTCCGGCAAGGCTGAAAACCCAAAAAGAGAATTTGTACCTTTGCGGCGGGTTCAGGTTCTGAACAGAATAATAGGGAACGCTGTGAGAATCAGCGGCTATACCCGTAGCTGTGAGTTCCAATTTGCGCCTTCTCCATAATGTCACTGACTTTTTCGGGTCGGGAAGACGGGGAAAAGCGGGAACGAGCCAGAAGACCTGCCTGCAACCTGAAGTTCGTGGCTTTCGGGACTAAGAGCAAACGAGAACGGCGGTTATCCGCGTGACCTCTCCCGAGCTGTTTTTATTAGAAACCAAAACCTTAACCATAGTATGGATCAATTGTACATCATCAAACGTAACGGCAAACGGGAGCCCTTCTCGGCCGAAAAAATCAAAAACGCCATCGCCAAAGCGTTCCTCTCCGTGAACAGCTTCGCGACGCAAGAGGTGCTCATCAACGTCATGAGCCGCCTCAAAATCCACGACGGCATCTCCGTGGAGGAGATCCAGAACCAAGTGGAGGTCTCCCTCATGGCCGAACGCTACTATGAAGTGGCCAAAGCCTACATCCTCTACCGCCAACGCCATTACGAAGACCGCGAGGTCAAGGAGAAACTCGACTTCCTCATCAACTACTGCAACGCCTCCAACGCCGCCACCGGCAGCAAATACGACGCCAACGCCAACGTGGAGCGCAAGAACATCGCCACCCTCATCGGCGAACTTCCCAAGTCGAACTTCATCCGCCTCAACCGCAGAATGCTGTGCGACAAAATCAAGGATCTCTATGGCAAAGAGTTGTCCGACAAATACTTATACCTCCTCAACCACCACTTCATCTACAAGAACGACGAGACCAGCATCGCCAACTACTGCGCCTCCATCACCATGTACCCGTGGCTGCTCGACGGCACGAAGAGCATCGGCGGCAACGCCTCCGCACCCACGAACCTCAAATCCTACTGCGGCGGCTTCATCAACATGGTCTTCATGGTCTCCAGCATGCTCAGCGGCGCCTGCGCCACCCCCGAATTCCTGATGTACATGGACTACTTCATCCGCAAGGAGTACGGCGATGACTACTATAAAGAGAGCGACAAGGTGGTGGATCTTTCCGCCCGCCAGCGCACCATCGACAAGATGATCACCGACAGCTTCGAGCAGGTGGTCTATTCCATCAACCAGCCCACCGGCGCCCGCAACTTCCAGTCGGTGTTCTGGAACGTGGCCTACTACGACCGCTACTACTTCGAGAGCCTCTTCGGCGAATTCCGCTTCCCCGACGGCACGCGCCCCATCTGGGATTCCCTCAGCTGGCTGCAGAAACGGTTCATGCGCTGGTTCAACCAGGAGCGCCTCCGCTCCGTACTCACCTTCCCCGTCGAGACGATGGCCCTCCTCAGCAAGGACGGCGACATCATCGACACCGAGTACGCCGACTTCACCGCGGAGATGTACGCCGCCGGCCACTCCTTCTTCACCTACGTGAGCGACAATGCCGACTCACTGAGCAGCTGCTGCCGTCTGCGCAACGAGATCCAGGACAACGGCTTCAGCTACACCCTCGGCGCGGGTGGTGTCTCCACCGGCTCCAAGAGCGTGCTCACCATCAACATCAACCGCTGCATCCAGTACGAATGCCGCAACAACATCCCGCAATTCCAGTTCGTCGGCGAGGTCATCGACCTGATGCACAAGGTCCAGATCGCCTACAACGAGAACCTCAAATACCTGCAATCCAAAGGCATGCTGCCGCTCTTCGACGCCGGCTACATCGCCATCAACCGCCAGTACCTCACCATCGGCGTGAACGGTCTGGTGGAGGCTGCCGAATTCCTCAGCATCCCGATCGACGACAACCCGCAGTACCAGAAGTTCGTCGAGGACATCCTCGGTCTGGTCGAGAAATACAACCACCAATACCGCACCAAGGAGCTGCTCTTCAACTGCGAGATGATTCCCGCCGAGAACGTGGGCGTGAAACACGCCAAGTGGGACCGCGAGGACGGCTACCGCGTGCCCCGCGACTGCTACAACAGCTACTTCTACCGCGTGGAAGACGATTCCTTGAACCTGATCGACAAGTTCCGTCTGCACGGTTCGCGTTACATCGCGCACCTCACCGGCGGTTCTGCCCTGCACGCCAACTTGGAGGAGCACCTCTCACAGGCGCAATACCGCCAGTTGCTCCGCGTGGCCGCGCAGGAAGGCTGCAACTACTTCACCTTCAACATCCCCAACACCGTGTGCAACCACTGCGGCCACATCGACAAGCGCTACCTCCACGAGTGCCCCGAATGCCACAGCACCGACCTCGACTACCTCACCCGCGTCATCGGCTACATGAAACGCGTCAGCAGCTTCTCCCAAGCCCGCCAGGAAGAGGCCTCCCGCCGCCATTACGAACGGTTCAATGGTTAAGAGTTATAGTATGTAATTTATTCCTTAAGAAGTCCCGAAGGGACAACATCTTAATAACCCCACACAAGGCGACAGCCGCAGTGTGGGGTCTTTACAAACAAACAGAATAACCGTGCTCAAGTACTACAACTACGACATCGTCTTCCAGGAGATTCCCGACGAGGTGACCCTCGCGGTGAACATCACCAACTGCCCGCACCGGTGTGTGGGGTGCCATAGCCCGCACCTGCGCCACAACATCGGGGAGACATTGGATGCGGCAGCGTTGGACGGGTTGTTAAGTAAGTATGGAAAGCAGATTACCTGCGTCTGCTTCATGGGGGGCGACCGCCAGCCGAAAGACGTGGCGACCCTCGCCCGGCACCTGCACCAGCACACGAACCTCAAGGTGGCATGGTATTCCGGCAACGACATCATGCCGCGCTACGCCAGCCTTTTCGACTACGTCAAAATCGGCGGCTACCGCGAAGAGCTCGGCGGCCTCAACTCCCGCACCACCAACCAGAAGCTCTTCCGCGTCTCCAACGGGAGCACCGAAGATATCACCAACCGGTTCTGGCGGTGATAGTGGGGTTACAGGGTTAGGCACGCTACTGCTCATCAGCGAAAATTGTACATATTGTCTTATTTCTTTGGAGATTCCGCTCGCTCACTGCGTTCGCGGCGGAATGACGGACCGCCGCAGGAGCAAAAAGGGAAAAAGAAGGGCGGCGGATGGGGGAGCTCCGTTGCCAGACACTTTTTCTCCGCCGCCCTTCTTTTTCCCCTACACCACCTTGGCGCGGCACCGTCATTCCGCGAGACGCGAAAGCGTCGAGCGGAACCTCCGCCCGCTGACAATATACTCGTAAGCCAATGACTATATAGTCGTGGGCCGATGACTATATAGTCATTTTTTTTAGGGGGGCAGGACGCAGGAAGTGTTTTCATGTCCGTTAGACCCAAATGGAGAGGGATGGCACCGACCTCCTCTAACGGCTTCTCACATTGCAGCCAGTGGACTCCTCCCCCATTTGGGGGAGGCCGGGTGGGGGTAAGTAGCAGATCACGGGACCGCCACCGTGACATTCCGCCGCTGCACGCAGTGTACCCCGTTGTAGGAGAAATCCGAAACGCCCGTGTAGGTCGTGGTGGACGTGGGCATGACCGTTGTCGTGCCGGCTTGGCTCGAGGAGCTCGTGCTGAAAATCACACTGCCATTACGCTCCCAGCGGTACTGGAAATCCGCATAACCGGGATCCATGCCGAGAGTGTTGATAATGACATTACTGAACGAATCCCAGAAAATCTGACAGTTCCGCAACCCGACCAACAGATACATCCACACCTCCATTCTCTTGGTGGTGGAACAATCCTCCGTATAGGTAAGGCCGCAGTTGTTGACAAATGTGCCGATATTGTTGCAGGGGACACCGTAACCCGTCGGCTGGTCCCAAGCCCCCACATTCATGGTGGTCACCGCGTTGAGCGTGACCGTTCCGCCGGCCGCAACGTGATCCGGATCGGCAGAGACCGTGAAATCGGGCTCCCACATTGTGAACGAGCCTTCCGGACCAAGTACCATCTGCGGGTCGCAACCCTTCATAATGAGGAACGGACGATAGTAGGTGACACCGCCGCAGGAATCGATGCCCACCGTGTAAGTCAACGTGTCTCCTGTGCTGCCTCCGAGGGTTCCGAATACAGCCTTGTTGGCATCATACCCCGTAATCGGTTCGCGGGAGAGCAAGTAACCAGCCTGCGCCACCTGGTTCACGGCAAAAACTCCGCTGCCCACAATCTTAGAGGTCAAAACCACCCCCTCGTTCGTGAACAAGTTAACCTTGCCCAGCCCGTCACTGTGGCTCACCCCCGTGAAACTCGGCAGGTCGCTGTAGGGGATGCAAACCGGGTTGGACAAAGGAGCATTATTCGGCAACGTTGCACAGTAAGTCGTAGAGAGGTAAATGCGGGGTCTGAATATCATGTTATGGGAGGCAAAGTTTGTGAATCTACTGGCGGGAAGCGTACAGCTCAACAGACCGTCTTGACTGATGGTAACCCCATTCGTGTTACTAATACGCTGCGTGCCCGTACTGTCGTAACCATATACTCTCGATAGACTTGATGGATTCAGCATGGCAGGATTATAGTTCACCAACTGGTGCGTCACTGTCACACTGCCATCAGCGTTCCGCACCGCATTGGTGGTGGGACCGTAGGCGGGACACAAAATGGCGGTAACCACCGATCCAGAAGGACCGTCAACCGTGACGTAAGAGCCGGAGGAGGGATTACAGTAACCGTCCAAGTGAATGTGCGGCACAAAGTCATAACGGGCATTAGGCGTCACCTGGATGAACGGAATCGTACAGGTCATCATCTGCGTCTGCGCGTTATACACCGCATCTAAGGTACCCGTCTCGGTCCCTATCTGAGTGGTGCTGGAGGTGTTGACATACACCGTAAAGTAGAGGCTGTCCTGACCCGTCACCCCGGTATGGTGAATCAACGCAGGGTTGTAATATTGCACGGGCGTCGTCACCGTGATGTTTCCGTCGTAATCCTGCGTCACCTGGGTAACCGCAGCTCCCGGAAAAACGGGACACTCGGGAAGGGCGGTCAACGTGACCTGTCCGTCCACGGAAGCATTGGTACATCCCACACTGTTCGCATTCACCTCCATCAGAACATCCACCGTCGCGACGATATCCGTGGTGGAGAGTCCCAACTGCTGCAGCTGGGCCAACGAAAGCACCTTGTAGGCGGCACCGTGCGCGGCGCTCCAACCATCCGCCACCCATTGCGACGAGGTAGAAGTGCCTAACTTGGTCACGGTGAACACCATCTGATGAATCAAATCGGCATTGTAGTTTTGAATCTGCACAAAGAGCGTGTCCCGGCGAAGATTCGGATCCTGTGCCTGGTTGGAGTTCAAAGAGATGTTTCCCAACACCGGACAGCTAACAAACGACCGCGTAATGGCAGGACCCGTTACGGTCATATAATTGCTCATACTGAGTCCGCACTTCACCTCCACCACCGGGTAGAGGGTGATGGTCTTGTTCGCCCACGGGAAATTCTGCGTGGTGGGGATCCAGGCGCTGGCCATTTCCAACGACTGGGCATTATAGGTCGCAGAAACGTCCGTGGAATCCGCACTCTCCTTCACCACAAAGTGGGCGTTTTGGTGGTCATAACCGCCCGTCAAGTCGATGTGGGAGAGCATCCGGTAGGAACCTCCGGAGAGGGCATCCTCCGTGTTGTAAAATACCGGACAGGCCATCGGGATGGTCAACGAGACGGTCTCGCTGCTCAGGGAGACGTATCCGTTGTCCACCAAATCCACGCCACAGCGCACATCCAAAGTAGCAGTGGCCTGCAACACCGTCTGCTGAGTGGGCAGAGCCGTCATCGGCGTAGCGATAAACTGATGGGAAGGATCCACATACCACGAAGATCCACCTGCATATTGGCCGGAAGTAGCCGTAATGTCGAACGAGGGGTTCTGGTACGTTACCGAGGTGAGGTCGATGTAAGCCCGCAGCTGATACTGCTCGCCGTCCGTATAGACCATCAAAGAGCCGAACTCCGGACAAGCAGGCAGAATCTCAAACGTCATGGGCTGGCCAGTAGAGGGACAGCTCGCATAGACAGGATTCACGGCTGGAATAGCGGTATAAGTGCCCACCGTCACGCCGTTGGAGGCCATCCAAGCAGGGCTGACCATGGCAACGAAGGAGTTGCCGATGACATTGGCGGAAGCCGTCGTCACCGTCTCACCAGCCGCATTTTGGATAATAAAACGATAGTTGCTGATACCGGTCTTACTGCCCGTGAAGTTCGCCTTGAATTGGAACGCCCCATTGACCCGTTGATACTGGCTGGTAGTGAATACAAAGAGACACTCCGCCGGCACGTTGTAAGTCACCGTTTGGGAAACAACACCGGCCGAAGAGGTAGGATCCTGTGCACCCGCAGGATGGCATCCGGAAATCCGTGCCGTCACATGAAGGGTGCGGTCGCGGAGATCCAATCCCGACATCGCATTGTCCCCGTTCACCGCCACTGAACCCGACAGCACCGTGTGGTTCGCGTTAAACGTGCCTTGCACCAAGAATTGTCCCGGCACTCCGTCAATAGTCACCATAAACTGGCCCTGCACCTCCTCAAACGACGAGCCTCCTGTCATCGGGCAGCTGAACTCCACCCGATTGGTCGTGGTATTCAGGGTCACCGTAGGGACACCGAGCACCGGGCACTCCGGGGTCTCGCCCCTAAGCGTATCGATAATGCTGGGAACCTCGCAGAATATCACCCCAACGGTATCCGTATTCTGCGCGGACAGGCCCAAAACATACAGGGCCAAAACGAAGAGGAATGTTAGCTTTTTCATTGGTTTGTGATTTGGGACGTGGAACTTATGATGTATGACGTGTAACGTGAGACGTGAGACGTGTGACTATGCAGCTCCGATCGAAGGTGGTTAATTCCCCCCTTTTAGGGGGGATGCCCGAAGGGCAGGGGGGGGGCGGTTTCTCGCCAGTGCGAGCAGCTCCGATCAAGGCAGGCTAACTCCGATGACCACCCACTTTTGCCTCTTGCCTCCTGCCTCTTGCCTTTAATTACGAAAAACGGGCGCCGATGACTGCGACGCCCGTCTATGTTGTATCACTATCGCTTTAAGCAATGCTTTGCTTAATGCTCATAGATAAGGTAAATGTCGAAAGGTTGTGTTTCATTGGGTCCTAAACAGTCCACATTGGAAAAAGTAACCCGTATAGTACATGAGCTATCTCCTGCAGGATTACTTGCGAATACATTTGTAAAGAATTCTTCAATATAATCTGCCGAGATTGCGAATAAATATTCACCATTACCAATTAAACTAAGCCTATAATTAGCATTTGACACTGGATCTTCTTGTGTCCAAGAACCTGTTCCTGTGGTTGGTTCATACCCTCCGGGATTATAGATACGCAAGACCTCAGAAATATTATTAAGAGTGAGGGTTCCGGTACCACCATAGATAACAGTAGCAGTATAGTAGTAATTCTGATCTTCTAATTGAGTCGGCATTGAGAAAGTCTCCTGAGCTTGCAAACAAGTAGTCGTAGTACCACCATTCGCCAACGCACAGAGTTTGTCAGCAGTAATAGTTGCATTCGGACCCTCACCGCAAGTTTTAGCATAGTACATGTCAGCGGCAACCTTGGCTACATACTCATCCATCCATTTGTAGAATTGTTCGAGCATCACAGCATAAACGGGTGCATTGTTCTGCAGGGCGGAAATAAGCTGATCCACCTCGGGAACGGTGACATTCTTCAAATAATCACCAAACACATCAAGGAAAGTCGCGAAATGATCAGGATCTTTCAGATACTCGACAGCAATTTCCACCAGCGTGTCGATCACCTCAGCGGGAACAGCGTCAATAAGTCTGTTCACATCGTTGGCGGTGAGCTGCGTGGAATAGGCGCTAAGAACGTCGTAAATCTTCTCCTTATTGTTATTGCTTTCGATAAGATTCTTGGCAACTTCCATCATAGCATCTTTAACACCTTCATTCGCCATGCCTTGGAGCAGAGCGTTATACAAAGCCTCGGCATCTTCCACTTCGGCATTCGCCATATAGTGGAGGAAAATCTCTTTCGCAGCAAGACGGTTGTTCTTGACGGAATCCACCAATGCGACAATCACCTGGTCAAAATCGGGATTAGCTTTAAGGACATTCCAAATGACATCAACGTCATACTCACCCGTGTTAGGAGCAGTGAGGTAATCCACAATCATCTGGGTGGTCAACTCATTACTGCCAGCCTGCAAAGCGTAAGGAACTGCGGGAATCGTTTCCGTGTAATTCTTTGCACCTTCATCATCAAATGTAACAGCAATCTGAGCATTTTGCCAATTAATAGCCTTGAAGATTTCATCTTCGTCGTCTTCAAGAGACAACGTGAGCATACCATTGGGGCTAGTTTTGCCGTTGAATGTTTTCGTATAGATATGATCTGCAATGCCATCGGTAATGGTCACAGTTCCGCTCACACGTTCATTGACCACGAGGACACCGTTATTATCCACCACCATAGTCTGGTAGGTGAACACCTCTTGTGCCATCAGAAAACTAACCGACAGCACAAACATCATAATTAAAGTAATTATCTTTTTCATTTCTTTCTAATTTTAATGATAAATGTTTATGGTACGGTTATCTATTAATCATTATTCAGCAGAGGACAGAGGTCAACATCCTGACCGTCACACTGAACTTTCTTGAAATATTGATTCTCCAAAGCAGCATTGACTCTGGCGCGGATAGCGGTAGCATAATGTTCGTCCAGATAGGTGAAGAACAGATTGTTCACCAAAGCTTTTTTCATGTTAGAACCATTGAACGTTTGAAGCGCACCGCTAACCTCGGAAGCATCGGCAGTATCGAAGAAATCAGCAGCGAGGTTGACCACTTGGGTGCGATGAGCCTTGAGGAAGGGAACTACAAGTTCAGTAATCTCCTGTTCATGCGCCATAATTAACTCGGCAGCAGCACCAGCTTCTTTTTTATTCATCTGTTCCACATAGCTGACCAGCACATCCATGGCAAATTCCTTGTTCTGCATCGCATACTCGGCCAAGATGTTGACAGCAGCGCGCATGGCATCCTCATTTTCACTTGCTTTTTCGTATGCCCATTCAACATCTTCAGCGGTCATGCCAGCGAGATAGGAAGCAGCCACTTCAACGGCCTCATCCTTATGGTTCTTCATGTATTCCACCATTTTCTCTTTGATCCACTCCCAAAGGGCGCCAGCAGTTTCGTTCTTGCTGTCATTGTTCCACAACGCTTGCATGATTTCCGCATAGTCATCAATGGTCGTGTTGGGATCCTTAAGATAACGCACAATCTGACCAGTGGTGAGTTTGGAACTACCGGCCTTGAGAGCGTAAGGAACAGCATTGATGCCGGATTCCACCGTCACGGTTTTGTTATCAACGGTGAATGCGGTGGTAATAGTAGCGGCAGTCCAATCAATAGCTGCAAGATTGCCTTGAGCATTGGTACCAGTGCCCACCAAGATGCCCACCATGCCGTACTTGTCCGTCATGAGATTGGCATGCGACTCGCTGTACGTATTCTGACCAGCGGTCACGGTGACAACCGCACTCACGGTCTGCTCAGCCACGATTTCGTTGTCCGCGGTACGGACCACAGCCTGATAGCCGAACGCCGGTGTTTGAGCGCTCACGATGCCCCAACCACACAGGAGCATCACTAATAGGGTTAAAATCTTTTTCATATTATCTGTTTTTTTTATTTACGAAACTATAAGGCTACTCCCCTACATATTCATCATCATCATCTTCTTCTTCGGAACAAAGTACATCATTATAATCCCCGTCAGCAGGCACCAACTGAGGTTCATGACACTGGGGTTCCGCGAGGGGATTATCTTCCACACAGCGCACGCTGATGGCGTTGCGGACATTCATCTGTTTCTCCTCAGGACGGTCGCAATAATAGTTGATTTCGGTCACCGTGACAGTGGTCCCGGAGGCATTTCCGCCATTGTCGGTCCACCAGTCGGTCTGGGTGCCCAAACCTTCGAAACGGTTGAGCACGTCGTTGAACATACCGGCGGGAAGGGCGGTGAAGCCCGTGGCGTTGGTGTTCTGGCTGGCCATGGTACCCTGCCACAGGGTTGTAGCGTTCAAATTAAAGGCGGTATTGGAACGCAAATCGGCCATCTCGGCGAGAGTGGGAATATGCCATCCCTCGGGACAGACACCTTGCGTGAAAGCGTACTCTTCTTCACCCTCGGTTTCAGCGGGTTCAGCGGGTTCAGCGGGTTCAGTGGGTTCAGTGGGTTCAGTGGCTGCAGGAGAAGCCATAGCGGCATTCCAGGTGTAGAGGAGACCGTAGGTTTCTTCATTTGCAGGATCATTGTCGTACGGGAAAGCTTGATCTGCGAAATCGTTCGGCGTTTCTTTCATGTTCTCTTTGGTCCAGCAATGATTGCTCACGTAAACAGAAGGATAGTTATAATTAGCTCCTTTAGCATAGACCGCATAATCATCTTTTCCACCGCACTTAATCACCGTGAGGTCAAGGGTGGCGGAGACGTCCAATTTCTTGGAATCTTTCACGAGGAAATAGGCATGGTGCTCACCTGCATTCTGGAACTTAGCAGGGGTAAACACGAAATACTCGTCAACGTAGTTTTCGCCGTTCATCACGGTAGCCTCAGACTTCGTCTGGATAAGGTGGGAGAAGGGCAGTTCGGCGCTGACGGTGTAGCCGTTGTCCTTGGTCTCGCCTGCGACAACAGTGGCAAACGAGGCGTCCACATCGGCGTTGCTGAGACCGCCGCTCACGAAGCCTCTCATCGGGCGTTGTGCGGAAAGCATTCCAACTCCGCACAGCACAATTGCTAAAATGAACAATGTCTTTTTCATATCTGTATTTTTTTATTATTCTTTATTGATTGCTCCTTCGTAACAAGAAACCGATAGCGGGATGATTAGTGTTGTTGAAGGCTGCAAATGAACTGCACCAACTCTTCTCTGGTCATGTCGCTAAAACATGCGGGAATGAGGAGCAGGTTAGCTGTGGCGTAAGTCGTGGCTGCTTTCTCCACATTGTGATTGTCATTGGGAGTGAGGGCCAGGTAACCATTGATATATTCGTCAAGACCGGATCTCAGGTGCGCTTTCACACCATTCTGGTTGGCGAATCTGAAATAGTTATTATAGACATACAATGCTTGATCTTCCGTGATGGTACCGAGGTAATAGACACCCAGGTCGTAGAGGTAGTGACGGTTGTTCTGAGCGAGCAGATAGTTTTTGACGCGGGTTCTGACAGCCTGCTTGACGGCGGGAGAAACCTGCATCATGGTGTTGTAAGCTCTTTCGATATCATTGTCAGTGACTTGGTATTCCAAGAACCAGAAAGCCAGATCCTTCGCCAGATCACGGTTATCCATGATGAACTGCTTCACAAGATTCTTCACGGCTTCCTTAACCTCGGCATTGGCTGCGAGGGCGTCGCACACCTCGCGGATGTTGATGCTGTCGAGATGCGTGAGATAATCTTCCGCCACTTTCATAGCGTTAGCCTTGCCGTCGGCGGATTTCAGGTAATCCAGAAGCTTCGCCTTGATGGCGTCTTTCAGTTCCTCGTTGGCCACAATGGTGTTGACGATCTCCGTCACATCAGCCTGTTCCAGAACATTGGCCGCATATTCAGCAATTTGCTCGGTGGAGAGCTTGGCGCTGCCGGACTGCAAAGCGTAGGGAACTGCCGTCACGTTGATGGTGTCCACTTGCAGTTCGTATTCATTTTCATCCGTGAAGGTAACCACGATGAAAGCGTTGCTCCAATTCACCTGGAAGAAGTTGTAAATCGTATTTTGTTCTACATCGACTTCGCCTTTACCGATGACTAAAGAGACAAGACCGTTCTTTGAGGTCTTAAGGCCGTCATGGTACTCCGTATAGACAATCTTATTATTAACATTGGCTACGGGAATAAAATTTCCTTGATCGGTCGTCTCTTCAGTAGTACCGTTGTTAACGAGTTGCAGCAGGACGGGTCTCTCAACAACCTGCACTTTAGCGTTAACGGTCTGTTCGTGATACAGGGTGTCGGCGTCGCGAATCACCGCCTGGAAGTTGAACGTCGGTTCGAAGGGGAAATCCTCCTCTAACACAAACTCCATTCCTTCCTGTTGATCATCAGCTACAGGTTGATCCGCCGTCGCTTTCGTTTGAGCGGAAAGCATGCCCCAACTAAGCAGGGACATTGCGAAAAGGGTTAAAATCTTTTTCATATTAATATTTTTTTTACGTTATTATTTTCGTCTTGAAACTTGTCTTTTCTTCTCTTTATTTCTTCAATTTTTCTTTTTCAGCACTATACCTATACGTCCTTCCGGGCGCAAAAAGTTACATTTTCTCCCCCACAAACACCAACCAGCAAACCGGGAACAAACCCCAATTGCCTAACATTCAGATAGTTGCAAATACAAAATATAGTTCTACACATACAAACTATCAACTTGCAAAAATAGTATTTTTTTTCATTCCGCAAGCAGGTGAAGAATTTTTTTTCAACAAAAAGTGTTTGATAGAGGGTTAGGGGGTTATAGGGTTACAGGGTTATAGGGTTAGGCACGCTACTGCTCATCAGCGAAAGTTGTACATATTGTCTTGTTTCTTTGGAGATTCCGCCCGCTCACTGCGTTCGCGGCGGAATGACGGACCGCCGCAGGAGCAAAAAGGGAAAAAGAAGGGCGGCGGATGGGGGTGCTCCGTTGCCAGACACTTTTTCTCCGCCGCCCTTCTTTTTCCCCTGCACCTCTCTGGCGCGGCACCGTCATTCCGTGAGACGCGAAAGCGTCGAGCGGAACCTCCGCCCGCTGACAATATACTCGTAAGCCAATGACTAT
>JAGCVQ010000010.1 GCA_017962275.1 Bacteroidales bacterium | reverse complement strand
TCTAACTACAAACTAATAGAGGAAGCTCAGCAAAATACCGGCGGCGACTGCGATGCCGATTACGCCGGCCACATTCGGGCCCATGGCGTGCATGAGCAGGAAGTTGGTGCGGTCGTACTTCTGACCTTCGACCAGGGAAACACGCGCTGCGTCGGGCACGGCGGAGACACCGGCGTTACCGATGAGCGGGTTGATCTTGTTGTCGCCCTTGAGGAAGAGGTTGAAGAACTTCACGAAGAGCACGCCGGAAGCGGTGGCAATCACGAAGGAGAAGGCACCCAACACGAAGATCAGCACGGAGGCGGGTCTCAGGAAGTTGGTGGCCTGCGTGGAACAACCGACGGTAAGACCGATGAGGATGGTCACGATATCGACCAGCGGACCGGAGGCGGTGTTGGCCAAACGTTTCGTCACGCCGCTTTCTTTCAACAGGTTACCGAAGAAGAGCATACCCAACAACGGCAGACCCGTAGGCACGAGGAATGCGGTGAGCAGGATACACATCATCGGGAAGAGCACTTTCTCGCGGTGGCTGACCGCACGCGGCGGGCGCATGCGGATGAGGCGCTCTTGCGGAGTGGTCAACGCACGCATGATAGGCGGTTGAATCACCGGCACCAAAGCCATGTAGGAGTAGGCCGATACAGCAATGGCACCCATCATGCTCGGAGCCAGCTTGGACGAGATGAAGATGGCGGTAGGACCGTCAGCACCACCGATGATGCCGATAGCACCGGCTTCCATCGGGGAGAAGCCCAACAGCAGGGCGGTGATGTAAGCCGCGAAGATACCGAACTGGGCAGCGGCGCCGATCAGAATCAGCTTCGGGTTGGAAATCAGGGCCGAGAAGTCGGTCATGGCTCCGATGCCAAGGAAGATCAATGGCGGATAGAAACCCTTCACCACACCGAAATAGAGGTAGTTGAGCACGGCGCCGTTCTCATAGACACCCACCTGCAGACCATCGGTGAACGGGATGTTGCCGATGATGATACCGAAACCGATGGGCACGAGCAGCAGCGGCTCATATTCCTTGATAATTCCCAAAGCTATGAACACCAGGCCGATGCATATCATGATGATATGCCCCCAGGTGCAGTTTCCGAAGCCGGAATAGCTCAGGAATTGCAATAATCCTTCTTTGAAAAATTCAAACATAATCTCAATCTTTTAATGATGAAATATATTATTCAAACACCACAAGCACTTGGCCTTCCATGACGGCGTCGCTCTTGCTGACTTTCACCTCCTTGACCACACCGTCGCGGTCCGCGTCGATGTTGTTCTCCATCTTCATGGCCTCGAGGAGGAGGAGGCGTTGGCCGACCTTGACCGCGTCGCCGGGTTTCACGAACACGTCGAGCACCGTGCCGGGCAGCGGGGAAGTGAGCGTACCGCCACCACCAGTGGGAGCGGCAGGAGCCACCTTCTGTGCGGGAGCACCGCCTTCAGCCTTCGGCGGGGCAGCCACCTTCACCACGGGCGTGATGGTTTTGGGCTTCAGTTCCATGTCTAACTCCACCTTGTAGGGCGTGCCGTTGACATTCACGTCGATCGTGTTATCGTCCAGTTCACCGACTTCAACGGCATATTTATTTCCGTAAATCTTAAAATTATAGGTTTTCATATCTCTTTTCTAAATTTTGGTGATTATCTTAATCTGGGATTTTTTTTCATGGTCAGTTCTTTCTGAGCCCATGGTGAATAGTGCTTGGAAGGCATGTTGATGGTGATGACCTCGCTCTCCTCGTCGTGCATACTGTTGAAGTGCAGATGCAGCGCCACGCCGATGGCGGCGCAGGTAGGACCGTCAACCGCATCATCCTCTTTTTTGCTCTCTTTGGCCGTCATTGCGGCAGCAGGAGTTGCAGAGGCTTGCGCTTTCGACTTCTGGGTGGCGCGGCGGGTCACGTAGTTGAAGATCTTCAGCATAATGTAGATCATAATCAACGCCGTGAAGACCACAGCCATGGAGATCAGGGCCATGCCGATGCCGTAGGGGTCGTCGCGTTTGAGCTTGTCCTGTTTGGAAATCTTCTCGCCCGTCTCGTTGGAGGATGCCGGGGTGAAGTCGTCCAGGAAGGCCAGCTCTCCGGCCTCGCGTTTACCTTGCTTGAAGGCTTTCGCATCGCGCACGCCGTCTTGCAGGTAACCGAAAGAGCGGCACGTGTCACGCATTTCCAGCGGATACACTACCAAGTCGAGCAATTCCTTGCCGTTGGCGTTGATGAGCGCGATGTAGTGCGTGCGAGATTCCGCCGGGTTGAAGTTGGTGTGGAACGGGCCGTACAGCGGCGAATTGTCCAGATAGAAAATCAGGTAGCTGCGCTGGGGCATGTACATTTTCTGGTCCGTGGGGATGCGGTACCAGTGGGCCGGGATTTTGCCGCTCTTCTTGCCGGCAGCGGCCAGTCCCGTGGTGTCGTCGGTGAGATAACAGCCGGTGATGTTGACCGTGTTGTAGGCGGTGTTGAAGATCTCCACCCACGGCACGTGGCGGCCATACTCGTCGGCATAGTTATCCACATTCTTGATCATCATCTCGTTGAGGCGCAGGTCGTGCACCGACTGCCCGAAGGTGGCCGTGGTGACGAACAAGGCCGCGAGGATGAGAAAATATCGGTGTATTGATTTCATAAATCTCTAATTTATTGGTTTTTAATTACAACGGCAGGTTGTCGTGCTTCTTGGCCGGGTTCTCCAGACGTTTGTTGCGCAGCGACTCGAGGGCGCGGATCACGCGGAAACGGGTGTTGCGCGGCTCGATAACGTCGTCGATATAGCCGTATTGAGCAGCCACGTAAGGATTGGAGAATTTCTGACGGTATTCCTCCACCTTCTCGTCGAGGAATTTCTTGCGCTCGGCGTCGTCCTCGATCTTCTTCATCTGGGAACCGTAGAGGATTTCAGCAGCACCGCTGCCGCCCATCACGGCGATCTCAGCGGTCGGCCATGCGTAGTTCACATCGCCGCGGAGGTGCTTGGAGCTCATCACGCAGTAAGCGCCGCCGTAGTTCTTGCGCAGGATGACGGTGACTTTCGGGACCGTGCACTCGCCGTAAGCGTAGAGCAGCTTCGCGCCGTGCAGGATGATGCCGCCGTACTCTTGACCCGTGCCGGGCAAGAAGCCAGGAACGTCAACCAACGTTACCAACGGGATGTTGAAGGCATCGCAGAAACGGACGAAACGCGCACCCTTGCGGGAAGCGTTGATGTCCAACACGCCGGCCATGCACTTGGGCTGGTTGGCAACGATACCCACGGAGACACCGTTGAAGCGGGCGAAACCGACCACGATGTTCTGCGCGTAAGTAGCGTGCACTTCGAGGAACTTGCCGTCATCCACAATGCCGGCGATCACGTCCTTCACGTCGTAAGGCTGGTTGGGGTTGTCGGGGATGATGGAGTTGAGGCTGTCCTCCAGACGGTTGATGGGGTCTTCGGTGGGCTCATACGGGGGCTCTTCCATGTTGTTGGAAGGCAGGTAGCCGATGAGGTCGCGAAGCAGGGCAATACCGGTCTCTTCATCGGGAACGGAGAATTGCGCCACACCTGATTTGGTGGAGTGGATGGTGGCACCGCCGAGGGTCTCGGTGGTCACGTCCTCGCCGGTGACGGTCTTCACGACCTTCGGGCCGGTGACGAACATGTAGCTGGAGTTCTGTGCCATCATGATGAAGTCGGTCAATGCAGGGGAATAGACTGCGCCGCCGGCACAAGGTCCGAAGATAGCGGAGATTTGCGGCACCACGCCGGAAGCGAGGATATTGCGTTGGAAAATCTCAGCGTAACCTGCCAAGCTGTTCACACCCTCTTGGATACGTGCTCCACCGGAATCGTTGAAGCCGATGACGGGCGCACCCACCTTCATGGCTTGGTCCATCACCTTGCAGATCTTAGCGGCGAAGGTCTCGGAAAGAGAACCGCCGAACACGGTGAAATCCTGTGAGAAGACATAGACCAGACGGCCGTTCACGGTACCGTAGCCGGTGACGACACCGTCGGAGAGGAATTTGTCCTTCTCGATGCCGAAGTTGGTGCAGCGGTGGGTCACGAACATGTCGAACTCCTCAAAGCTGCCCTCGTCGAGGAACATCAGGATGCGCTCGCGAGCGGAATATTTACCCTTGGCGTGCTGTTTGTCAATCTTGTCTTGACCGCCGCCTAAACGAGCCTTCTCTCTCAGAGACAGAAGTTCGTTGATTTTATCTTGCATTGCCATATTTTATTGATATTTAGTTTGTTATAAAATTTTAATTACCCAAATTTCACACTGTAATAAGTTCGCGAAAGTACAAAATTTTTGGATGCAAAAAAACATAAAAAAACAGCGCCCGCAGGATTCTGCAGGCGCCGTTTGTGAAGTTTAATATTCGGATATTGATAGATTATGCGTTCACAGCATCGCGGTGGAACACCAGCGGGAAGTTGATGGTAGTGTCATCGTCCTCAGCGTTGGCGAATTGGAAGTTGATGGTGATGGTGTCGTCATCATCGTCATAGGTGAAAGTGATCTGATAGTTGATCGGGTTGCCGTCTTCGTCGGTGCCCACGGCGGTCAATGTGCCAGTGTGGGTAGCGCCGTTATAGACGTATGCGAGATCCATATTTTCGATTTCCTCGTTAGTGTAGCCTCCCGCCACTTCTGCAACGTTGATCATGCTGATATTATCGGAGAAAGTGATATGGGCATACTCATTGTCGAAACTGATATGGTAAACCATCGTGGTGTCGAAACCATAGGGGAATTGGCAACCGTAGTCGCTGAGGCTCATACCCGTCATAGCGTAAATGAGGTCGCCGAGAGAGAGGTTGGCCGTCCAGTCAGTGCCGATGAGGTCGGAAGTGACGGTCACCCTGGGTTTATTCGCGTTGTTTCCACCGTTTTCGTTAGGGGTGATTTCTTCTTTCTGACAAGAGACCATGCAAAGCGCGAAAGCGGCAAAAGCGATAACAAAAATGTTTTTCTTCATACTGTTTTGATTTTTAATTTTGATTATTAATTTGATTTGTTATTTGTACTCTTATAATTTGCGATTTGAATCTTTCAATTGTAAGAACGCAACAAGAAACCGAAAAACTACAACCGTGAAAAATTTTTTTTATTCCCTGTCAAATTGCAGCTGATAGAGAAGGTCGCCTTCTTCAGTGCCGAGGTCGGAACGCGACATAATCATAGTATTGTCGGTGATCCAGTTCACATTCCAACAAGCGCCGCTTGGCAAGAGGTCACTGCAGAGTTCGCCATCTCCACTGAGAGTCCAGGTGGAATTGTCCGTGGCGATAGTACCGTCCATAGCGTTGAAAGTAAGGGTGAGCGTACCGTCATTAAGGAAGGTGTAATACATGGAGCCGCCGCCATCTTCCGGAACGTAGAGGTCGCTGCCCGCCAGGGAGCCGTTCTGGTCGATGTGGCTCACCACCGAGCACACAAAGTGCCATGTGCCGATAATATCTCCCGAAACAGTTGCAGGCGGAGCGCTGGCGTAGGCCACGCCGTTCCACGTGCCATTGTCGTAGGTCACCACCACCGTGCGTCCTTCTTCCTCCATTTTTTTCATCCAGGCCTTCATCTCGTCTCGGTTAGTAGTGCTGAAGGTCTTGGCAGCCTTGGTGCCGTCCGTTCCTTTGTGTTGGTAGTAGGTGGTCTGGTCCATGTTGTAGAAGGTCACCGTCTGGCCGTTCTGTGCCTGTTCGCAGAGCACATCCAACAGGGCATCCCATTCGCCCTCGGTTTTCAGGGTCTGACGGTTCTCCGTTTGTCCCACCGTGTAAACAATGACGCGCTCAATGGGGTCGTTGTTCACTTCGCCGCCGTTCGGATCGTTGTTGTTGGGTTTGTCACATGCCGCGAAGGCGAGTGTCAATGCTGCCACTAATGCAGCGAATATCTGTCTCTTTTTCATATTTTGTGGTTTTATTTTCCTTGTTTCATATTATTCAGTTGATAATCCAAAAGGGCGTCGTATTGCGCTTCGGTATTAACGCGATAGAAGGCCACCGTTCGGCGAGCGTGCGAGGCCACCACGCGCAACACGGTGGTGCCGGTCCACTTCACGCGCTGTGCCGGGTTCTTGGGATCACCCAACCAGCTCACCACGCCATCGTCCCCTTTGATATTCAATTCTTTGGTCAGTTTCTGCCACGAAGCCTCATTGTCCGCCACCACGAGCACCACATCCACCCGTTGGCTTTCGCTGAGCTTGAAACCGCTCACTTGAGCCACGGTAAGCTCCTGCCGGGAGGCATAGCGCTTGTAGAGGTCGTTTTGCGCCATTGCTGCTATGGGAAGCAGCAGCATCAATATGATTAATAGTCGTTTCATTATTCCATCAGCATTTCTGCGGCCAAGGCGGCCCATTGCGCGTCGGGAGTGCCCACGCGATTACAATACACTTTTTCGTAGTTCCGGAACTGTCGCTGCTGGATGGTGAACACCGAGAAGGCCACCGTCACCACAATCAAGAGCGCAGCCACAATGCCGAGTGCGCGGTGCTGTTTCTGCCTCCATACGGGGTATTCCGCAGCCAACCGTTGGCTATAGCCTTCAGCCTCAGCCCGTTGCCATAAAACATCAAATTCGTTCTCTGTCATATATCCATTGATTTTCTTAATTTCTCCTTGATTCTCACCAGCCTCACGCTTACATTTTTCTCTGTCATCCCGACCCGCTCACCTATCTCCACATAATTATACCCTTCCAGTTGAAGTCTCACAATCGAGCGGTCGGGTTCGTCAAGCAGGGCAATCCGTTCGTGAAGTTCGCGCAACAAGCTGCGGTCCTCGTCAACCACCTCGTAGCCTTCCGGCAATGCCTCGGTCTCTTTCACTCGCCTCAGACAGTCAATCACCGCGTTGCGCCCGATCTTCCAGGTCAGCGCCGCCTGTTGTATGGCAGGCAGGGAGAGCAGTCGCTCGCGGTCGCGCCACAGCGCCACGGTGGCCTCCTGCAACAGGTCGTCAATCTCCAGTCCCCGCCGAGCATAATGTCGGCAAAGAGAAAAGAGGAGCCCCCTATGGCGATGGAGCATGGCTTCGAAAGGATCCTGTGGTCTCACAAATGTAATAACGTAAGAAAAGTCCAAAATACTACAACGGCGTAATTTTTTTTTGATTTAGACCTATAACGATGAACGATAGCCATTTCTATGCCACAAAGCAAAAGCCAAAAAAATGTATTTTTGCGCCTTGATTTTGAAACGTATAAAAATGGAAAATATGAAACCCAGAGTCAGATTCGCGCCGAGTCCCACAGGACCGCTGCACATCGGCGGCGTGCGCACCGCATTGTATAACTACCTGTTCGCCAAGAAGCACGGAGGCACCTTCCTGCTGCGCATCGAGGACACCGACCAGACCCGCTTCGTGCAGGGCGCGGAGGAATACATCATCGAAGCTTTCCAGTGGTTGGGGCTGAAATTCGACGAAGGTGTCGGCATCGGCGGCGAGTTCGGCCCGTACAAGCAGTCGGAGCGCAAACCCATGTACAAGCCTTACGCCGAGCAGCTCGTGCGCGACGGCTGGGCTTACTACGCCTTCGACACGCCCGAATCGCTCGATGCTAAGCGTAAGGAGGCGGAGAGTCAGAAGAAGACTTTCCAGTACGATGCATCCACGCGCATGTCGATGGTCAATTCGCTGACATTGAGCGCGGAAGAGACCGAAAAGCGGATTGCCTCCGGCGACCCTTACGTGGTCCGTTTCAAATACCCTGCCGATACGGACATCCATGTCCACGACCTGATTCGCGGCGAGGTGGTGATCAACTCCAACCTTCTGGACGACAAGGTATTGTACAAATCCGACGGAATGCCGACCTACCATTTAGCCAACATCGTCGATGACCATACGATGCAGATCACGCACGTCATCCGCGGTGAGGAATGGCTGCCGTCCGCCCCGCTGCACGTAATGCTCTACAAGGCTTTCGGTTGGGAGGCTCCGCAGTTCGCGCACCTGCCGCTGCTGCTCAAACCCGACGGCAACGGCAAGCTCAGCAAGCGCGACGGCGACCGTCTCGGCTTTCCGGTCTTCCCGTTGGAGTGGCACGACCCCAAGAGTGGCGACATCTCCTCGGGTTATCGCGAGAGCGGCTATCTGCCTGAGGCCGTGGTGAATATGCTGGCTCTGTTGGGCTGGAACCCCGGCACCGAGCAGGAAATCTTCACCCTCGACGAGATGGTGGACCTCTTCTCATTGGAGAAAATCAGTAAATCCGGTGCGAAGTTCTCCTTGGACAAAGCCAAATGGTTCAACCACGAATATATCCAGATGAAATCCGCGCAGGAACTGCTGCCGTATTTCTCTAAAATTCTGGATGAAAAGGGAATCACATATACCGACGACTATCTTATGAAAGTCATTGACCTGATCAAGGATCGTCTCAACTTCGTGAACGACTTTTGGGAGCAGGCCGGCTATTTCTTCGAAGCCCCGACCGAATACAGCGCGCAGGATCTGAAGAAGCGTTGGAAAGAGGGCACGGGCGAGAAGCTGCGTGTCATCGACCAGCTTCTGCAACAAGATCCCGTCTTCGACATGCAGGCCGCCCACGACCGCGTGATGGAGCACATCAAAGCCAACGAATGGAACATGGGTGCTGTGCTTAACAGTCTGAGAATCGGGCTGGTAGGTGCCGCTCGTGGTCCCGAGCTCTTCACGATGATCAACGTCCTCGGTGTCGAAGAGACCCACAAACGCACCGAGGCGGTGATTGCCGCCGTGGAAGGGCGTTGATAATTAATAATTGATAATTGATAATTAAAAGTGGAGTCGTCACGGTGTGGCGGCTCCACTTGTTTTAACCAGGAGACGATTGACGTGCTCGGCTCCTCAATGTCTCACGTCTTACAACACCATGATGCTGCCGCTGATCTTGCGCGGGACGCCGGCCGGGGTGTTGTATTCAATCACGTAATTATAGATATTGTTGTGATAGATTTGGCCGTTGACCTCGCCGTTCCAGCGGAAATATTTGCTGCTGGCGGTGTAAACGAGCGTGCCCCAGCGGTTGTAGATGTAAACATTGAACATGGCGTCGCCGATCTGCTCCAGAGAGTTCTCCGGGAGGCCGAAATCATCGTTGATGCCGTCGCCGTTGGGGGTGAAGGCGTTGGGCAGCAGGATGTCATGCTCGCAAGGATGGATGGTGTAGGAAGTCGATACCTCACAGGATCCCTGCGATGCCGTGACCATGTAAGTTCCTTCTTCAAAGACCGTTATGATGGTTGAGGTCTCGCCGGTACTCCAGAGATAGTCCTCCAAGACGCACTGTGCTTCCAAAGTGAGGCTGCCCTCGTCGCAGAAGTTGTGCGTGAGCGGCACGATCCGGATGGTGGTGTCGAGGAAGGTGAGATGCAGCGTGTCCACCTGCGTACAACCGTTCTCGTCCGGATGCGCGAAGGTGTACGTTCCGGATTCCGTGTAAGTTTGTCCGTTCCAGTGGTAGGGTTCGCACGCGAAGTCGCTCTCGGCAGTGTGGACCGGATCATGGATGGTAAGCTGCAGCGTGACGGTGCTGTCGCAACCCTCCACAGTGAGGAAATGGAAGACGAGGGTGGCGGATTCAGGCGCATCTGTATCGAACACGGTGTCGTTCCAAGTGTAGGGGAGTTCCTCGCGGCATAGGACGAGTTCTTCCTCCGTGGCCGCGCTGTAGTGGACGGTGAGATGTAGCGTATCGACCTGCGTACAACCGTTCGCATCCGTGTGCGAGTAGGTGTAGTTGCCTGACTGCGTGTAGGTTTGCCCATTCCAAGTGTAGCTGTCGCAAACCACTTCCGTGACGGCCGTGTGCACCGGATGGTTGACGGTGAGGTGTAGCGTATCGACCTGCGTACAGCCGTGGTTGTCCAAATGGGAGTGGGTGTAATTGCCCGATTGCGTGTAGGTTTGCCCGTTCCACGTGAAGCTTTCGCAAGCGATCTCCGTGACGGCGGTGTGCTGCGGGTGACCGATGTCAAGATGCAGGGTATCCACCTGTGTACAACCGTGCGCATCCGTATGCGAATAGGTGTAGGTACCCGATTGCGTGTAGGTTTGGCCATGCCAGGTGTACGATTCGCAGGCGAGTTGGGTGACCGCCGTATGCACCGGATTGTAGATGGTCAGGTTGAGGGTCACCGTAGAGTCGCAACCCACCGCATTCTCGAAGACCTGGGTGTAAGATCCTGATTGCGTGTAGGTTTGGTTGTTCCACGTATAGTTCTCACAACTGGATGCCGAGAATTCGGAGGTGCTGCTGTGACTGATGGACAGGTGCAGGGTGACGATGGAGTCGCAACCGTGGATGGTCTCGAAATGCTGGATATACTCACCTGTCGCCGTGTAAGTCGAATCGTTCCATACGAAGCTGTCACAAGCCGTTCGGTAGATGGCAGAGTCCGCATTGTTGTTGACCACAAGGTGCAGCGTGACGATGGAGTCGCAGCCGTTGGCGTTGACCGTCCGGATGGTGTCGTAGAAGACAGACATCGACGTGTTGAACGGTGCTTCGTAGAGGAAACCATAGTTGTTGTAGGTGCTTCCGGCGCAGACGGTGTCTTCAATGTGTACGGAATCGACGGGATTCACCGTCAGGGTCAGGGAGACGATGCTGTCGGAACCGAACATGTTGGTGGTCCGGATGGTGTCGTAAAAGACGGACGGTGAGATGCTGAACGGTGCTTCGTAAGTGAACCCGTAGTTGTCGTAGGTGTTTCCGGCGCATAGCGTATCGTAAATGAACACGGAATCAACCGGGTTGACGGTCAGGGTCAGGGTGACGATGGAGTCGCAGCCGTTGGTGTTGGTGGTCCGGATCGTGTCGTAATGGATGATTTCCACATCGGTATATGGCGCGTTATAGGTGAATCCATGCCCGTTGTAGGTGCCTCCGGCATAGACAGTTTCGTCAAAGTGTACGGAATCAACGGGGTTGACGGTCAGCACTAACGCCACGACGGAATCGCAACCGTTGGCATTGGAAGTCCGGATGGTGTCATAGTAGATATCCGGCGTGGTGCTGAACGGTGCCTCATAGGTGAATCCATAGTTGTTGTAAGTAGTACCAGCACAGATGTTTTCCTCTAACACTACGGAATCGACGGGGTTGACCGTCAAGGTCAGGGTGACGACGGAGTCGCAACCGTTGGGATTGACTGTCCGGATAGTATCATAATGGACATCCGGCGCGGTGCTGTAAGGCGCAGTGTAGGAGAAACCGTGGTCGGAGTAGGTTGTCCCCGCGCAGATAATATCGTCAAAGTGGACAGAGTCAACCGGATGGA
>JAGCVQ010000009.1 GCA_017962275.1 Bacteroidales bacterium | reverse complement strand
GTGCCCGAGGGCATTACCGCCCAGACCGAGCAGGTGATGAAGAACATCGCCGCCATCCTCGACGAGGCCGGCTACACCTTCGACAACGTGGTGAAGACCACCTGTCTGCTCAGCGACATCGCTAACTTCGCCGCAATGAACGAGGTCTATGCAACCCGCTTCCCCTCCAACCCGCCCGCCCGCGCCGCCTTCGCCGTGCGCGACCTCCCCAAAGGCGTGATGGTCGAAATCGAAGTGATTGCAGTGAAGTAGGACGTGTGACGTCCAACGTCTATCCATGAACTACCTCACCGTCGATAAAGTCTCCAAGTCCGTGGGCGAGAAGGAACTCTTCCACCAGATTACGTTTGGTCTGGAGAAGGGGCAGAAAAGCGCGCTCATCGCCCGCAACGGCACGGGGAAAAGTACGCTCCTCAATATCATTGCCGGATTCGACACCCCCGACGAGGGACAGGTGATCATCCGCAATGATATTGTGGTTTCGTATCTGCCGCAACGCGATGACTTTAACGACGACAGCTCGGTGCTGGATACCCTTTTCGACACGCAAACACCTGTCTTCGAAGCTATTAAGGAGTACGAAACCTGCGTGACGCTGATGGAGAGCGGCAAGGAGGTGTCGCAGGAGCGCATGGAGAAGGCCATCTCCGACCTCGACCGGCTGCAGGCTTGGGACTACGAATCGAAGGTGAAGGAAATCCTCTCGAAGTTCGGCATTCACGACGTGCTGAAGAACGTGGGCGAACTCTCTGGTGGTCAGCGGAAAAAGGCGGCATTGGCCAAAACGCTCATCGCCGACACCGACCTGCTCATCCTCGACGAGCCCACCAACCACCTCGACATCGAGATGACCGAATGGTTGGAGAACTACCTCTCCACCGCCAACATCACCCTGCTGATGGTCACCCACGACCGTTCCTTCCTCGACCGCGTCTGCAACGACATTTTCGAGCTTTCCAACGGCAATCTGTACCATTATCGGGGAAAATACGACTACTTTCTGGAGAAAAAGGCCGAGCGGTTGGCCAACGCCGCCGCCGAACAGGAAAAGTTGCGGCAACTCTACCGTCGCGAGCTCGCGTGGGTACACACCTCCCCGCAGGCCCGTACCTCTAAGGCCCGCGCCCGCATCAACAACTTTGAGAAACTGCAGGAGGCCGTGAGCGTGCGCAGCGAGGCAGCCCCCGAAGCTTTCAAGGTGCAAGCCGAACGTATCGGACACAAAATCTTGGAGATCAGCCATCTGGATTTCGCCTATCCCGACCAAACCATCGTCAAGGACTTCTCCTACATCTTCAAAAAAGGGGAAAAATGCGGCATCGTGGGCAAGAACGGCTCCGGCAAGAGCACCTTCCTGAAGATGATCATGGGCGAGGTGATTCCCGACGGCGGCAAAATCACCCCCGGACAAACTATCAAGTTCGGCTACTTTTCGCAAAACGGGATGCTCTATGCCGGCAACAAAATCGTGTTGGAATTAGTGAAGGAGCACGCCGAAGTGATCCGCATGGACAACGGCAACTACATGAGTGCCAGTAATTTCCTGAACCATTTCGGATTCCCGTACAGTCTACAGTACACCTACTATGATGACCTCAGCGGCGGCGAGAAACGGAAGCTGCACCTGCTCATCACGCTGCTGAAAAACCCCAACTTCCTCATCCTCGACGAGCCCACCAACGACTTCGACATCGACACGCTGAACTTGTTGGAGGACTTCCTCGGCAACTTCGAAGGCTGTCTGCTCATCGTCTCCCACGACCGCTGGCTGATGAACAAGCTGGTGGATCACCTCTTCGTCTTCGAGGGCGACGGCGTGATTCGCGACTGCTGGGGCAACTACGAAGACTACCGGCAACAACGCGAAAAGGAGCGGCGCATCCAGAAGCGCATTGAGAAGGCCGCCCGTCCCGAGCCGGTGAAACCGCAACGCGAACCACAACCCAACAAACTGACCTACAAGGAGAAACGCGAGTTGGAAGCCTTGGAAACCGACATCGCCAACCTTGAAATCGAAAAGAAAATCTTAGAAGAGAAGATGTCCATCGGCAAGGGCACGCCCGAAGATTTCGCCGAATGGGGCAAACGCTACAACGAAATCAACCAGCTGCTGGATGAGAAGACCGAGCGGTGGATGGCTTTGTCGGAGAAGGAAGGGTGAGCCTGGCAGACCTAACGGCCTGCCAACTCCCGCGACCGTGACAATGGGACATCGTTCCGAACGCGAACCAGCCCGTTAGGGCTGAAGGGCTCGGTAGGAATGCGGACGGCGGTTCGGTTTTCCGCACGCCGTAGGTGTGCGGGGGATCCATGAAATGTCTCTTGTCAAGGTTTTGCGAAATGGGTTTCCCAACACGTCACATATAAACCAACCTCTGATGCAGGGGTTGGCTTTTTGGGGATGTGTTTTAGGGAATTGTGATGGGAATTGTGACTCGACACCCATACATCATGTTGTCGATGAGGATTACTTCATATGACCCAGATGGTATGCCAGAGACAGTGGTGTTTGATGCACTGGTGTAACAATTATACACCTCTTGAGTCGTTGCATTCATGATTTTAGCGAATTCAACATCTGGGAATGTGATTGTATTATTGCTTACTGTGATACTTCCTTGGTATCCATGTAGATTTATTTGTAATCGTTCTTTGCATATATCGGGGTCGTTATTAATACTAATTACTTCGTATCGGTTGATACTATCGTTGGGAAGTAGTGTGATTGAATTTCCGATGATGGTGTCATAATCCCAGTTTGTAGTTCCATTGACCATTGTGCGGCTCCTATATACGATAGTATCATTTGGAGTAGCATTGTATATGGTCCATTCATAGGAAGATCCACGGCAGATATGGTCGTGCTTGATGTAGTAGGATTGGCAAATCCCATCGATGATAATCCCAAAAACTAAAACTAAAAAAACGATTACTTTTTTCATATTTCAAAACAACAAGCTTTTTTGATTTATCCCGAACACTAATCCCGAACATTTCCGCCGCAAAAGTAAAAATATTTTTCATACGCATGAATAATTCCGACATTTTTGTAATTTTGCGTTTTCAAATTGGCTTTGGATTATGAAGAGAGTTATATTGTTTTGCTGCGTTTGTTGCTTGGCATTTTTTGGTTATGCTAAGCATGATGTCGCCTACATATGTCAGGGAGATACTTACTCATGGAATTTGAGTGGGTATTATTCATCTGATGATACTCTGGTCTATGTCAGCGGTCCTACTGACTGGATTGAATTTTCTCAAAGTACTCAGTATGATACTGTCATTGGGAATATCATACTTTTGTCTCCATCGGCGGATAAGTTTTATCAAATAATATCCGTAAATGGAGTGAATATTGATATGACTGAATGTCCTATGTATCTGACTATCCATGTCAAGACTGCACCAACTATTTCTATACCACCTGATTTAATACATCATGTGACATGTCCTGATGGATATATATTTCCATATATGGATGGTTCATTTCATGTGAGTTTGGATGACTCTGTAAGGAGTTATGCATGGGTGAGGATACAAGTGGATACGCCATTCCTTTTTTCTCATATATGTTATGATACAGTGACTCTAACTGGGTTAAAGTCAGGGATTTACCATATTATTTCATATGGAATTAATGGCTGTGCGTATCATGATAGTGTGGTTATTGAACAGCCTGAACCATGGGGTTGGGATCCTACTTTACTTCGTATTGATACAGTATGTTATGGAGATACGGGAAGTATAGTAACTAATGTTGTAGGAGGGACACCTCCATATAATTTCACTTGGTTTTATTATGCTGATACTGGTCAGGTTTTTTTGCCTGATACAACGCGTATGCTTTCTGGAGTTTATAGTAGGGAAATTTATTGTGTTTATATATACGATTCCAGAGGGTGTAAAGCTGATGGTGAAGAAATTGAGTATGTATTTTACTATCTCTATGAATACGTAGAAGACTCTATATCCCTATCAGTCACAAATTCTAGAGTTTGTTATGGAGGAGTGGATACATTGCATGCGCAGAGTATAGGAGAAGAAACTAATTATATCTGGCATGTGGGAGATCTATCTGATAGTACAAATTATTCTACATGGATAGAGACAGATTCGGTATATATAGCAGAATATCTTACACCACCAATGATTGAATCTGCATGGGTGTCCGTAGACTTCTATGATCAGCACAATTGTGTCACACATGATTCAGTATGGATAGAAGTGTATGATCCGGATGTCTCTTTGACTGTAGATGCTTCAGAAGTTTACGCAGATTCTGCATTTGTAGTCTATGTATCTCCTCCAGGTGGCGACTTATATATTGATGATGCTTTGTTGATATCAAGTATCCCATCAGTCTTTACTGTGTATACAGATGGAATTTCAGTAGGACCACATATTCTGAAATATGCTGGGACTTTTGGAGGGAGCATGGGATTGTCGTGTGAAGATGAGATATCTATCCCAATCCAAGTGGAAACAAATCCATTTGTACCGAATTGGGAATATGAGATTTCTATCTATCCAAATCCAGCCTCTACTACTCTGAATCTGAGTAGCACTGGAACTTCTGATTTTGATATATCAATCTTGGATATCACAGGAAAGGTAATTAAGACAGAGAAAATGTTGGATCAAACATTCACGATTGATGTCTCGGATTTAGCATCTGGGATATATATGCTTCGTTTGGTATCTCATGATGGAGCAAGCAAAGTAGTGAAGTTTGTGAAGAGGTAAAAAATCGTATCTTTGCCGCGTTTAAAACCCACTCGTCATGAACCCCGTCCGCAAATACCCCGTCGGCATCCAGACCTTCTCTGAAATCAGAAAGGGTAACTATGTGTACATAGACAAAACCGACTTGATTTGGGAGATGACCCGTATGAAATATGTCTTCCTGAGTCGGCCTCGGCGGTTCGGCAAGTCACTGCTGACCACCACTTTGGATTCCTACTTCAAAGGGCAGAAGGAACTTTTCGAAGGACTGAAGATCATGGATTTGGAGACAGAGTGGGAACAGTATCCGGTCATCCACGTGGATCTGAGTGTGACAAAGGCGGAGACAACGGTAGAGGGACTTCGGACAACGCTGATTCGCCTGTTGGACCAATATCGGGAAATCTACGGTTACGGCAGCGAATACGAAATATCCCCTGGTGGCATTTTCAGTGGCCTCATCCACCGCGCCTACAAACAGACCGGCAAACAGGTGGCCGTCATCATCGACGAATACGACGCGCCCCTGTTGGACAAACTCCATACACCGGAATTGTTGGACGGATTCCGCAACGTGATGCAGGATTTTTACGTGCAACTGAAGGCGAACGAGGCGATGATCCGCTTCTGCTTCATCACCGGCATCACCAAATTCTCGCAACTGAGCATCTTCTCCACCATCAACAACCTCACCAACATCTCCATGGATGACAAATATGCCGCCATCTGCGGCATCACGGAGGAGGAGCTCGCCACCGACATGGCGCCCGACATCGCCATGCTGGCGGAGGAGTACGAATGTTCCGACGAGGAGATGCACGACAAACTGAAAAAGCAGTATGACGGCTACCGCTTTGCCAAAAAATCCCCCGACATGTACAATCCGTTCAGTCTGCTGAAATGTTTCAACCAAAGGGATATCGCCAACTATTGGTTCGAGAGCGGCACGCCCACATTCCTGATCCGGCAGATGCAGCACTACCGCACCGACATCACCACTCTGGATCGCATGGATGTGCCCGCCAGCGCGTTCGACAGGCCGACAGAGGCTATGACCAACGCTTTGCCCCTGCTGTATCAGAGCGGTTATCTGACCATCAAAGGTTATGACCGTCTCTCGCAGCTCTACACGCTCTCTATGCCCAATCAAGAGGTTCGCATCGGTTTCACCGAGGGTCTTCTGCCCGCATATATCGGGTTGGAAGGGGCCGACGTGCAGACTGGATTCGCCTTGAAGCTATGGCAGGCCCTGAAAAAGAACGATATAGACCTCGCCATGCAGGAGATAAAGGCCTACTTCGCCGGACTGCCCTACGTGGAAGGCTTCCAAAAGAAGTTAGCGGAGGTGAAGAACTATGAAGGTTTCTACGAATGGTCGCTGTACCTGATTTTTTCAATGCTGAACGTCTATGTGCGCACACAGGTCAAGTGCGCGGGCGGACGCACGGATGTCGTGGTGCTGATGCCCGACACCACATACGTCTTCGAGCTCAAGGTGAACGGCACGGCGCAGGAGGCCCTCGACCAGATCAACAGCAAGGGCTACGCATTGCCCTACGAAACCGAAGGCCGCAAGGTCGTCAAAATCGGCGTGGCGTTCGAGCGCGAGACGATGACAGTGGGGGAATATCTTGTGGAATAATGAATTAGGTCATGCATTACTTCTATTCCACCGATATATCCCAACCCTTCGTCACGTTAAGCAACGAAGAATCAGAGCATTGCGTGCGGGTAATGCGTCACCGCGAGGGCGATGTGGTGCGCGTCACGGACGGGCGCGGGCACTTGGCAGAAGCCGTCGTGGCAGAGGCGCATCCCAAAAAGTGCCTGCTGGAAGTTCGTCAGCATATTACCGACAATCTTCTCACGCACAATGGTTTGCATCTGGCCGTCGCGCCCACCAAGAACGCCGACCGCATGGAGTGGCTGTTGGAGAAGGCCATCGAAATCGGTATCTGCTCGCTGACGTTCCTGCAGTGCGACCATTCCGAGCGCACGCACCTCAACTTGGAGCGGCTGCAACGGTTGGCCGTGGCGGCCCTCAAGCAGTCACAAACCACCTGGCTGCCCCCGCTCCGCATGATGAAGTTTACGGAGTTTATCCAGCAAAACACCGATACACAAGCAGATAAATTTATCGCGTGGTGCGATGAGAACAACCAACGACAGTTGGTACAAGCACCGCGCAACCATTCCGAAATGATTTTGTTAATCGGACCGGAAGGCGATTTCAGTCCGGAAGAGATTGCCGCCGCCCGCGAGGCCGGATACGTGGAGGTCAAACTCGGCGACCGCCGTCTGCGCACGGAAACCGCGGGGTTGTACGGCTGTTTGGCTGCTTCATTGCGGAAACTTTCGCGATAATTACTGGAAAAATTGTCTTACGCGGTTGAAAACGCTCTTGTCGTTCTTGCCGGGTTTCGGCACGAAATTCTCGTGCGTGCTGAGCTGTTCCAACATGGCTTTTTCCTCCTTGGTCAGGGATTTCGGGGTCCAGACGTTGACGTTGACGATAAGGTCGCCGACATTGCGGGAGTTGACCTGCGGGAGACCCTTGCCTTGAAGTCGTAATATCTGTCCGCTTTGGGTGCCCGGGGCGATCTTGATCTTAGCCTTGCCGGTGAGCGTGGGAATCTCCACGGAAGCACCGAGCGCGGCCTGCGGGATGCTGATGTAGTAGTTGAGGTAGAGGTTGTTGCCCTCGCGCTCGAAAAGTTCGTGGTCGGCGACTTCGAAAACGACGAGCAGGTCGCCGTTCATGCCACCGCGCTGCGCCGCGTGTCCCTTCTGCGGCACCGTCATCTGCATGCCGTTATCGACACCCGCGGGGATGTTGATGGTGATGATCTCCTCGCCCGACACCGTGCCGTTGCCGTGACAGTGCGGACAAGGATCCTTGATGATTTCACCCGAGCCGCCGCATTTCGGGCAGACGCTGGCCTGCTGGATGATGCCGAACATGCTGCGCTGCTGCCGTACCACCTGACCGCTGCCGTGGCAGTCGGGACAAGTGGTGATGCTGTTGTTGTCCTTGGCACCGGTGCCATTACAATGCGGACAGACCACCTGCTTGTTGATTTTCACCTTTTTCTCGATGGGCGCGGCCACTTCCTCCAAGTTCAGTTTCACCTTGATGCGGATGTCGCCGCCCCTGCGGACACGTTTCTGCTGACCCGCGCCGCCGCCAAAACCACCGAAGTTGAAGCCGCCGAAGCCACCTCCGAAGCCGCCGCCGAACACATCGGCAAAGTGGCTGAAGATGTCGCTGAAGTTCATGCCGGAGAAGTCGCTGGCCTCATTGCCCATGCCGGCGTGACCGAACTGGTCGTAACGCGCCTTCTTGTCGGGGTTGCTCAGCACATCATACGCCTCTGCCGCCTCCTTGAACTTCTCCTCCGCCTCCTTGTCGCCGGGGTTGCGGTCCGGGTGGTACTGCATGGCCTTCTTTCGGTAAGCCTTTTTTATCTCGTCGGCTGAAGCCTCTTTCGAGACTCCCAGCACTTCATAGTAATCTCTCTTTTCCATCGTTTCTTATCTTATTGTCCTACAACCACTTTTGCGTAACGAATAACCTTGTCTTTCAGTTTGTAACCCTTCTCGGTCACGTCAATGACCTTGCCCTTGTCCTCCTCGTTCTGCGCGGGGAAGTGGGTGACGGCCTCGTGGAAATCGGTGTTGAACTCCTCGCCCTTGGCTTGGATCTCCTCCACGTCGAAACGCTTCATCGTCTGAACCAACTTATTGTAAATCAGATTGAAGCCTTCCTTGATGGCGTTGATATCCTCCACCTTCTCGTTCGCGGCGATGGCGCGCTCGAAATCGTCGATAATGGGCAGCAGACTGACAATCACCTTCTCGGAAGCGGTGGCAATCAAATCGAGTTTCTCTTTGCTGACACGTTTCTTGTAGTTGTCGAATTCGGAGAAAAGGCGCAGGAAACGGTCGTTCAGCTCGGCCTTTTCAGCTTTCAGCTGCTCGATTTCCGCTTCTTTCTCCTGCAGTTTTGATTTCTCTTTGTCCTTTTTCCTTGAGAAAATATTTTTCTTGTTTTTGTCAGTATTCTCTTCTTTTTCCGACAAATTGTCAGTATTTTCCTGTACTTCTTCCTTCACTTCAGGATTCTGAACTTCTTCTTCCTGAACCTTATTTTCTTGATTCTCTTCCATATTACGTTTATTTTCAATTACTTACAAACACACTTAAAGAGCGGTTCCGAACGCTCTATTCGAACCGCCGAAGTTGTATAGCAAATAATTTGCCAAAAATGCAGATTAAGAAAACATCCATCCGATGCCCTAATCGCGGATGAGTCTCTGTGTCGTGTAATAACACATTATAAATCAGTGTATTGTATTAAAACTCATTTCTTTTGTAACGAATTCCATACTTCATGCGACCAATGTTGATTGGAAGGAGTGTTTTTTGGAATTAAAAAAAGTGAAACATTACAAACCGTTGGTCTGTTGCCTGTTATTCTGGCTTTTCGCCGTCGCATTGAAGGCGCAATGTCCTGATTTTCTGGATTTGAACGGTCCGAATGTCACCGGTTATTTTGGCAACACTTATCACCCAATGGCAAATACAGGCATTAACCCTTGGCGACACGCCCTAATCACCCAACAGGGAACCGATCCGCATACTGACGGACAGCTTCCGCTATTGCCACCCGGAGAGAGCGCGGTAATCAAATTAGGCAACGATAATGTGGGTGGCGAAGCTGAATCTTTGGTTTACACCTTTACGGTAGATCCCGACCAACCCATCGTGGTATTAAAATACGCCGTGGTATTGGAAGATCCCGAACATGTCAGTAACAAACAGCCCCGATTTTTGATACAGATGCTCGATTCTAATGGCGAATTGCTTGCACCATGCATGGCATACGATGTTATCGCCAGCGGCTTTATCCCTGGTTTTCAGTCCTACGGAATCATCCGATGGCGACCGTGGACCATCAATGCCTTCGACCTTTCGCCATATATCGGACAAACGGTCAAGTTGCAAGTCTCCACATTTGATTGCGGGGCTGGAGGTCACTTCGGTTACGCCTATTTCACGGCAAGCTGTATCAGTAACCGTTTGACCATCGACGGATGTAATGGCGACCAAATAACGCTAAGCGCCCCTTCAGGATTTGAAGGTTATACATGGAACAACGGCACCACGATGCCCACGGCCATATATACCGTACAAAACAACACGGTTGCGAATTGTGTATTGACCACCGTCACAGGTTGTCAACTTCAGCTCTTCGGCACTTTCAGCACAAACGCACCCGCACAGGACCAAACATTTTACGATACGATTTGCCAAGGAGAGGACTATAACAACCACGGATTTACGCTGCCGCCACAAGAGAGCAGTGGTGACATCTCTGCGATTAACACTTTTTTCGATATCACCAACTGTACGGAAAGTGCCACGAATGTGCTCGCCCTGCACATCGTTCCCCGCTTCTTCCATATTTATGACGTAGCTTGTGAAGGGCAAGACTATAACGCCTCCGGCTTTGTCTATCAAAATCTTGCTGTAGGTGAATATACCGACACTCTCGACCACGTCTCTGGGCACGGCTGTGATTCTTCCGTTATTCTGCACCTCTCTGTCTCCCCCATCGTGCCGACACCCCTTGTTTTGAACGGCCCTACGGAATTATGTAGCAGTAACGAAGCCGTTTACTCGTTACAAAACTATTCTGGAGCTTCTTCGTTCCAATGGAGTGTTCCGGAAGGAGTTCATGTAGTATGCGGAAATGGGGCCCCTTCGGCAGAGATCTTTTTTTCCCTTTTATCACCCAATCCCAGCGTTATTACACTGACTGTATCGGAGGGATGCGGGAGTCGGGACATCTCTTTGCCCGTTGCCGTATATCCCTCCTACCAACACCTCTATTCCGACACCGTTTGCAGAGGAACCGATTACCATCAACACAACTTCCAACTCGGCATACAGGACAGTGTCGGTCTGTTTGTTCACATTCAGACGGATACGACCACGTTCGGGTGCGACAGCATCGCCATTCTGCAACTCCTCGTGGCGGACACCCCCAACATTATGGTGGTGCCGGATCCCGCTGTGCTTTGCGCGGGGAGTGAAGCCACCATACATGCCGTTAACGCCAATGCCTCTGTCACGCTGAGCTCGGATTTGCCCAGCGCCCGTTTGGGCGACATTCTTTGCACCGACAACTCCATTGTGCATCCGGAAGACTGGCCAAACGGCAAAACGCCAAAAGCCATCGTTTTTTATGTGGACACCTCCGGCCACCACGGATGGGCGGTCAACTTGCACGATGAGATGTATGGGTGTACTTGGGAAACAACGATCCCCTGGCCATACAGTTCGGACGTTCCCGACTTGATCAACAGCCCAAATCCCAAAGCGGCGATTTCCGATTTCGACGGTTATCAGAACACGTTGCATATTCGGAACTATCTTGACGCCCAATATCATCCCGCGGCCTACACGGTTGATTTTGAGAATGGTTGGTACTTGCCAGCAGGGGGGCAGGCCTATCATCTCTTCGCTGTCATCCCCTTCGTCAACCTTTCCCTTCAGATGGTTGGCGGGACACCCTTCCCTACTGACGTCGAACAGCATTATTGGACCTCATCAGAAGTGAATACCGGTGCCGTATGGATTCTGGACACCTTCAGAGGACTCTATTTTTGTGATAAAATTCACTCTGCATTGATAAGAAGCGTTTGTTCATTTTAATCCTCATTCCCGGCATGATGAAAAAGACAATGATGTTTCTGGTGATGATGGTCGTCATGGTTTGGTCTAAAGGACAGATCTATCATGTAGGGGATTTGTACACGGCACCCAACGGATCCAAGGGCATTGTGTTCTATGTCCGTCCCGACGGCGGCGGTTGGGCGGTGGCTCTAAACGACATTGCCGGAAACAGGGTGTGGGGAGACAACTACTTGGATGTGCCGGAGATTCAGAATCTAGGGTATGATCCTACGGCGTGGAGCAATTACCATTTTCCTTTACAAGCCTTGGCTGACACCGCAGGATATGGGAATACGATGGCTATCCTCAATTCCCCTCAAACCATTATCCAGACGGCTGCGCACAGTGTGGATTTTTCAAACGGTTGGTATCTTCCCTCCATAGGGCAATTGTGTATGATTTATGCGCAGAAACCGTTCATCGAAAATCCATTGATTGATGCGGGTGGAAGCATGTTGAATGAGGACCTCTACAGCACCTATTGGTCCAGCAGTGAGTTGAATGAATCCTCGGCATGGACCATGAATTTCTCGGCGCCCAATCCCGCAAGCGGATTTGTATATTCCCATTCGGGAGAAGTGATACCGGAAGGCAAACATACGCATCATCATGTTCGCGCGGTGTATAGTTTTCCCCCGCCGGGCAACTATTACGACACCAATCTGACGTATGTCTGGAATACCGGCGCCACGGAACCGCATTTTCAAGATGCCCCGCTGCAGAACACCTCCTATTCCGTGACGGCGACCAACACTTACGGCTGCACAAACAGCGCTGAGGGCGCCATCATCGTACTTTACAACGAACCGCAAATCCTCTACGACACCATCTGCCAAGGAGCAGCGTACAACCACTGCGGCTTCACGTTGAGTGCGGAGGAGACAGCCGACTCAGCGGAAATCGTCCTTTCGCGGATCGTCTCCGCAGGCGCCTGCGAAAGCGAAATCACCCTCTTCCTCACGGTGAGGCCGCACGACACCGTCTATCTGGAGCAATCTGCCGTCCAGTTTTTTGTGTGGAATGGCGTAACTTACCAAGAATCTGGTATTTACACCCAGCACTTCAACAACCAGCATGGATGTGACAGTATCGTTATCCTGACCCTTACGATCAACGACAGTGTTAACCCGAATCCGGACACCACCGTTATCGTTGAAAGCGACAGCTTGGTCATCTACCTTCCCAACACCATCACCCCTTCCAGCATCGACGGCCGTAACGACTGCTTCTACCTTCCCGAGGCATACCATTCCCTCATCAGCGATTTCGAAATCCGCGTTTTCAACCGCTGGGGCGAGCAAATTTTCTATTCCACCGACAAAAACTTCCGTTGGTATGGAGAATACAAGGGCAAAACGTTCTATGACACCGTTTACAACTACCTGATTTGCTATCACGATTCACGTGGCAAACCATATCTGTTGAGAGGGATTATCACCGTGTTGTAGAGGCGTTGCGCGCAACGTCTCTACGGTCCAAATTACCTGTCTTTTTGTGTTCGTTTTTTGTGTACCTTTGCCGCCCAGTTTCAGATATATATAATTCAAACAAATATGGAAAGAATTTCAAAGAGAGTGCTGGGAATGCCCGCATCGGAAACGTTAGCCATGACCGCATTGGCACGTGAATTAAAGGACAAAGGTCAGGATGTCATCAGCCTGAGTATCGGCGAGCCCGATTTCAACACGCCGGAGACGGTGAAGGAATACGCCAAGCAGGCCATCGACGACAACTTCACCCATTATCCGCCGGTTCCCGGTTATGCCGACCTGTTGAAGGCCATCAGCCTTAAGTTCAAAAGAGACAACGGCTTGGATTACACCCCGCAACAGATTGTGGTTTCCACAGGTGGTAAACAATCTATCTACCAAGCTGTTATGGCTTTGGTGAACCCCGGCGACGAGGTCATCATCCCCACTCCCTACTGGGTTTCCTACCGCGCTATCGCGCAAATGGCGGAAGCCGACATCAAATACGTTCCCTGCAAAATCGAGAACGACTTCAAGATCACGCCTGCCCAGTTAGAGGCCGCCATCACCCCGAAAACCAAACTGATGATGTTCAGCAGCCCCTCCAATCCTACGGGTATGATCTATTCCAAGGAGGAACTCCGCGCCATCGCGGAAGTGGTCGCCAAGCACCCGCAGATGATGATTCTGTCGGACGAGATCTACGAGCACATCAACTTTGTGGGCGGTCACGAGAGCATTGCCCAGTTCGATTTCATCAAAGACCAAGTGGTTACGGTGAACGGCGTGGCGAAGGGTTTCGCCATGACCGGCTGGCGTATCGGTTTCATCGGCGCCCCCGTGGATGTGGCCAAAGCCTGCAACAAACTGCAGGGTCAGATCACGTCCGCCACGGGTTCCATCTCGCAACGCGCCGCCCTGCGTGCCATGGAGATGGATCCGAAAACCTCCGAGGACATCCTCACCATGCGTGACACTTTCCTGAAACGTCGCGACTTGGTCTATGGCCTGCTCAAGGAGATCCCCGGCTTCGAAGTTACCCTGCCGCAAGGCGCTTTCTACTTCTTCCCGAAGGTGAGCAGCCTGTTCGGCAAGCACGTGCCCGCCGACTCCAAATTCGCCGCCCAGTACAATAAGACGGTCATTGAGAACTCCACCGACCTCGCCTTCTACTTCCTGTTGGACGGCAGCGTCTCCACCGTGCAAGGCACCGCCTTCGGCGACGACGACTGCATCCGCCTCTCCTACGCCACCTCCGAAGACCGCCTCATCGAAGCCTGCAAGCGCATCAAAACCGCCGTCGAGAATCTTAAATAATTATAACATAATTCCTTAAGCAGTCCCGAAGGGACAAAACGCACGAAATGCAATTAACCCCACACAAGGCGATAGCCGCAGTGTGGGGGTCAAAACGAAAAAAATATGAAAAAAATCGCAACATTCATCATCATCGTCTTGGGGACGCTGGCATCCCAAGCGCAAAACATCAACTTCACCCTGCTGAGCTCCAATCAGAACGAAGCGGTGGTGCGGATTGATTTCGGAACCTATCACACGGAGACCGTGACCGTTGACGGCACGGAGATGCAGACGCTGCATTCAGCGGATGCGTATCCCGTCCTGAAAAAGGGCAGCCCCGAACTGCTGCAGACGGCTTTCTCCCTGATTGTGCCCGAAGGCAGCCAGCCGGAGACGGAAATCCTGAGCGAACAGTTCACGGAAGTGACCCACTTTGCACTCGCTCCTTCCAAAGGCAAGCTCTACCGCAACGTCAATCCGGAGAATATCCCCTACACGAAAAACACGGACTACCAGTCTGCCAACTATCTGATGGGCAGCGCCGTGGCTGTGGGCGAAGAGTATCAACTCCGTGATTTCCATGGCGTCAGCGTCAAAGTTTTCCCGTTCGACTACAACCCGTCGGCGCAAAAGCTGAAGGTTTACTCTTCCGTGACGGTGAAGGTGCGCTTCAACAGCAGCCGTTCCATTTCCGCTCCCGCGAAGAACAACCTCACTTTCGATGCCCTTTATGCCGACCATTTCCTGAATTACACGGCCTTTCGTGGCACGCCCGTGACTGAGGAGGGCGACATCCTCATCATCGCCCCTCAAGAGTTCATGGAGGCCATGCAACCCTACGTTGACTGGAAAATCCGCACCGGATACAATACGGAAATCGTCCCGTTGTCCACCGCCGGCAGTACTTCCGGCATGATCAAGAATTACATCACGTCGTATTACAACGAACACAACCTCGCTTTTGTGGTTATTGTGGGCGACAATGCGCAGTTCCCCACCCCGACCGTCGGTGGCAACAAGTCCGACAACAACTTCACCGAGCTGGTCGGCAACGACTCCTACCCGGACATCATCTTGGGCAAGATTTCCGCCGAGAACGTGTCGCAGGTGGAGACGCAGGTGCAGCGTTTCATCGAATATGAGCAGAATCCGCCCGAGACTTCCCACTTCCCGTCCTTCATGGGCATCGCTTCCGACCAAGGTCCTGGCGACAACAATGAGTACGATTACCAACATATCCGCAATATTAACAACAAGTTGCTGAATTACACTTACACTTCCGGCTACGAGCTCTTCGAGGGCAGCCAAGGCGGTTTGGACGCATCCGGCAACCCGACGGCGAGCATGGTGGCCACTGGTGTGAACGCCGGCGTCGGCATCATCACGTATTGCGGTCACGGTGACGTGCAGATGTGGGTCTCCTCCGGTTTTAACAACGGCAATGTCAACTCATTGACGAATGTCGGCAAGCTGCCGTTCATCTATTCTGTAGCCTGCGTGAACGGCGAATACCACACGGGCACCTGCTTCGCGGAGGCCTGGCTGCGCGCCACCTACGAGGGACAACCTACCGGTGCTGTCGGTTTTACCGGATCCACCATCAACCAACCGTGGAATTCGCCTATGTGCGCTCAGGACGCCATGATTGACTGGCTGGTGGGCACCAATCCCGCTAACCAGAAATATACCTACGGCGGTATTTTCTTCAACGGCATGATCCACATGTTAGATGTTTATAGCGATGTGAGCGTCTTCCGCACCTGGATTCTCTTCGGCGACCCGACGCTGCATGTTCGCACTGCTGTACCGGCCCAACTCGAACTCTCTTACAATGAGATACTTCCCGTTGGTGTTCCTTCCGTTACGTTCTCCTCTCCCGTGGAAAACGCCCGCATCGCGGTCACCAACGGAACGGAAATCATTGCCGTCGGGAACATCCAGAACGGGGAATACACAATGACTTTCAGCCAATCCTATCTGCCCACCGACACCCTTCGAGTACTCGCCACCGCGCCCAACTACTTGCCTTACGAAGGTATTATCACCTTTATTCCGAACGAAGGACCCTACGTGATTGTGGGCAATTTAACGATGACCGACGACTATGTTCCTTTCGTCAACAATCGCCAAAACGACCTGCCTGAATTCGGTAAGAGAATGAAAGTGAAACCCGAAATTGTGAATATCGGCAATGAGACGGCTTCCAATTTCCGCATCAACATCTCCACAGAGGATCCCTACATCACGATCAACACGAATGAAATCACGGTTTCCTCTTTGGCCGCTGACGACACGTTGCTTTCTGACGATGCTTCGTTCTTGTTCACGATTGAAAACGTCGTGCCCGCCAACCACAACGCCATCATCAAAATGGAAATCATCTGCGGCAACGACACGATCGTTCAGAACAAGTCGGTGAAACTCTACGCTCCTTCGCTCACCATCACTTCATTGACCATTGATGACACACAATCGGGCAATGGCAACCATCGGGTTGACTATGGCGAGACCTTCAACTGTGTCGTGACCATCGCCAATACGGGAAACATGCCGGTCACCAGTGGAACATTCTTTTTAGAAAGCTTCAACGATGAACTGACGCTTTCGACCAGCTCCATCCCGTTCCAGACGATTGAGTCCAACGGGACCACAAACGTCATCTTTACGGCCACCGCCAACAACTCCATTCACGAACCGACCATCTCCTACATCAAATCAGCTATTTGGGTGAACTACTTCTTTGCGGAAAAGAATTTCCCCGTCAAAATCGGTGAGGTGACGGAAGACTGGGAAACGGGCGGCTTCACCAACATGAGCTGGATCAACAACTCATCATCTCCGTGGACCATCGTCACGAGCAATCCTTACGAAGGTACCTATTGCGCAAAATCCGGAGCCATCACCCATAGCAGCACCTCCATACTGCGCATCGTCGATACCGTCAGCGTTACCGATTCCATTTCTTTCTACTACAAAGTGTCGAGCGAAGAGGACTATGACAAACTGTTGTTCAAGATGGACGGACAAACGAAGGGTGAGTGGAGCGGTATCATCGGTTGGACCCACGCCGCTTTTCCCGTGACCCCCGGTGTGCACACCTACCAGTGGACATACTCGAAAGACCACTACGGCTCCGCTGGTCATGACTGCGCCTACCTCGACAACATCTCCTTCCCGTGCGGCAAGGTGAATCATCCTGTCAGTATCCATCAATACACCCAAAACGAGAGTTCTCTCCAAGTTTGGCCGAACCCCGCCACGAACTACATCCACGTGGCAATCGACAATGATGGGCAAGATTATACCTTCCGGATTTTCGACCTCAACGGCAGACTCCTGCAGGGCGGACGACTGACGGATAACGACACCCAAATCAGTGTGAGCCACTATACATCAGGCACTTACATCTTGCAGGTGGAAGACAACCAACACCATATCCAGACGAAGAAAATCGTCAAGAAATAGCAATGAGTGAAAAGAAACCTTTAATCCTGATTGTCAACGACGACGGCTACGAAGCGAAGGGCTTGGAGGCGATGGTGGAAATCGCCAAGCCCTTAGGCGAGGTGGTGGTCGTGGTGCCCGACCGGACACGCTCCGGCATGGGACACGCCATCACGATGGGTGAGCCGCTGCGGTTGACCAACTACAAAAACGAGGACGGAGTGGCATATTACAAAACCAACGGCACGCCTGTGGATTGTGTGAAGTTGGGCGAGAAGGTGGTGCTGCGCGACCGGCAGATAGACCTGTTGCTGTCGGGCGTCAATCACGGCTCCAACTCCTCGGTCAGCCTGATTTACTCCGGCACCATGGCCGCCGCCATCGAGGCCGCTTTCGACAACATCCCTTCCGTGGGCCTCTCTCTGTTGGACTACAGTCCCCGCGCCGACTTTTCCGCCGTGGTTCACTACGGTCGGCCGATTGTGGAGAAGGTCTTGGAGAAAGGGATTCCGCCTCATATCTGTCTGAATGTCAACTTTCCCAAAGTGCCGATGGAGGAAATCAAGGGCGTCCGGATCACGCGTCAATGCCACGCCACTTGGCATGAGGACCTGCAGGAGCGCACCGACCCCTACGGACGGAAATACTATTGGCTAACCGGCTGGCTGGAACGGCTGGAGCAGGAGGAGGACACCTGCGAATGGGCGTTGCAGCACAACTACATCTCCGTGCAGCCCGTGCAATACGACATGACCGCACACCAATACATTGAAACTCTTAAATATTTGGAAAAATGATGGACTATTTGAGAAGAGATTCCTACGCCGTGGGCGTGATTTTGGGCATCGTGGTGACCGCCGTGCTGTTCGGCATCCTCTACGGCATCTATGCCCTGATCCTGCATGCCAACCCGCAGATGTTGGTCAACAATCCGGATCTCACCAAGACCCTGATTCCCAAGCTCCTTCTGCTGGCGCTGATTCCGAACATCTTCATCTTGCGCTACTATCTGCTGAAGCTGAAGTTCGACAAGTCGGGCCGCGGCATTCTCATCGCCACCTTCTTCTGGGCGATCGTGTTCCTGGGGACACAGTTTTTACTGTAGAATTTAGCAGTAAGCCACGCATCGCGGCTTCGCACCACATTGCGGCTTCGCCTTATGTGGTGTTAATTGCACTCCGTGCGTGTTGTCCCTCCGGGACTGCTTAAGGAATACTTTTCAATAATATCTATTGCCTGTTGCCTAAAACAGAAGAGACACGGAATCCGTGTCTCTTCTGTTTTTGTTAGACAAAAGATGTCTGACTACTACTCCAGGCTGATGGCCTCGCACGGACAAACGTCAGCGCAAGCTCCGCATTCGATGCAGAGATCGGGGTTGATGGAGTAAGCAGCGCCTTCAGAGATAGCCTCTTGAGGGCATTCGCCGATGCAGGTTCCGCAAGCGGCGCAAAGATCTTCACTAATTTTGTAAGCCATAATACTTTTTTGGTTGTTGATTGAGCCGCAAAAATACACTTTTTATGAATCGTTGCGCACTCGGTGAAAAATTTTATTAAACGGTTTCGGTTCGTTATTTCAGGGCGTTAGACATCGTGCAGGGCGGAAGTTTAACACGACTAAAAAAATGCTATCTTTGCGCCTTGAAAATGAACGTAAAATATTGATACTATGAAAGGTAACAAGCTTTATATCATCGCACTCACATTGGTAGCCACTTTGGGGGGACTGTTGTTCGGCTACGACACCGCCGTGATTTCCGGTACGGTGGAATCGCTACGGGTGTTCTTCATCGAACCGCAAGGACTGCCGCTCGCCCAAGCCAGTTCGCTGGAGGGCTTTGTCGTGAGTAGCGCACTAATCGGCTGTATATTAGGAGCTTGTGCCGCCGGATGGCTGTCGCAGCGTTTCGGGCGAAAGCCGTCGTTGCAGATTGCCGCCATCCTGTTCCTGCTCTCCGCCATCGGCTCGGCATGGCCTGAACTCTTCTGGGGAACGCCCGGCAGCGGAGACCACACCTTCCTCTACCACTTTGTCACCTATCGTATTATCGGCGGCATCGGCGTCGGACTGGCCTCCATGGTCTCCCCGATGTACATTGCCGAAATCGCGCCGGCCGACAAACGCGGCACGCTGGTCTCCTGGAACCAGTTCGCCATCATTTTCGGCATGTTGGTCATCTACTTTGTGAACTACGCCATTGCGCGGCAGGGCGACGCCGACTGGCTGCACACCACAGGCTGGCGCTGGATGTTCGCCTCCGAAATCATCCCCGCCACGCTGTTCTTCATCACCTTGTTGTTCGTGCCAGAAACCCCGCGTTACATGGTCATGCGCGGCCGCGAGGAAAGAGCCCTGACCGTGCTACAGAAAATCTCCGGCAACGGGGCGGAAAGCGAAATGGCATCCATCCGCGAGAGCTTGTCCGAAAAGGCACCCTCCATGCGTCCCTACTATCGTTCCATCCTGTCGTGGGCCGGCCTCTTCGTCATCCTGTTCGTCATCCTGAAACTCTGTAAGGTGAATAGTGCATTCGGTATCGCGTTGGTTTTCAGCTTCCTCGTCGCATTGATATATCCGATTCGTTCCTACGGATTCCCCATCATCATCGTGGGCGTGCTGTTGGCCTCGCTGCAGCAGTTCATCGGCATCAATGTGGTGCTTTACTATGCGCCGGAAATCTTCAAGACCATGGGCGCGGCCACGGACACCGCTCTGTTACAGCAAATTATCGTGGGTGCCGTGAACCTGAGCTTCACTATCCTCGCCATCCTAACGGTCGATAAATTCGGCCGCCGCCCGCTGATGATCGTCGGGGCATTGGTGATGGCGATCTCCATGTTCATCCTCGGCACCACATTCTACCTGCACAGCGTGGGTATCGGCTCGCTCATCTGCATGTTGGTCTATACGGCCGGTTTCGCCATGTCGTGGGGACCCGTCTGCTGGGTGCTGCTCTCCGAAATCTTCCCCAACTCCATCCGTTCCATGGTGATGAGCATCGCCGTGGCCTCCCAATGGATTTCCAACTTCTTAGTCTCCTGGACCTTCCCGATGCTCGACAAAAACGAGACCCTCACCGCGATGTTCAACCACGGCTTCTCGTATTGGATTTACGGTCTGATGGGTGTCCTCGCGGCCCTCTTCATCTGGAAGATGGTGCCGGAAACGACGGGGAAGTCGTTGGAGGAGATGGAGGGGTATTGGAAGAGGAGAGGTTAAAGGGTTAGAGGGTTACATGGTTAAAGGGTTAAGGTGTAGGGGCGAATTATTGTTCGCCCCTACCTTTTTTCTTCATCCAGAAATACATGCCCCAATAGGCCAAGGTCACGCCGAGGGTGATGCCCAGCACCATCGGGAACCGGTCTTTCAGACTGGAGAAGGTGATGGGGATCAGCAAAGCGGCCAACAGGATAAAGTAGCGCAGTACCGCTTTCATACTATTTCAGTTTCGCCAATTGCTCTTTGATGATGCGGATCTTCTCTTCCGCGTCGGCCTGCTTCTTGCGCTCGATATCGACCACCTTCTGCGGGGCGTTGTTCACGAAGCTGGCGTTCGACAGCTTCTTCAGCACGCCCTGCAGGAACCCTTCGGCATATTTCAGGTCGGCCTCCAACTTCTTGATTTCCTCGGAAGCATCGACCAAACCGGTCAACGGGACGGAGTATTGGATGTTGTTCTCGATGAACGTGGCGCCATCGACCTCCTCGCCGGCCACGTAATCCACGCTCTCCAAGTTGCAAAGCTTCGCGATGACGGCGTCCGTGCCGGGATTGGCAACCTCGGGCTTGGCATAGACACGCAGTTTCAGCTGATGCTTCTGGGCGATATTCTTCTCCGTGCGGATGCGGCGCACCTGCTCGATCACCTTGCGGGCGACGGCGAAATCGTCCAGCACTTTCTGGTCCATCTCGTCGTTCAGCACCGGCATCTGGGTCATCATGATGGACTCTTTCTCGCCTCTCTCACGCATGGTGTGCCACAACTCTTCGGTGATGAACGGCATGAACGGGTGCAGGAACTGCATCAGCATCTCGAAAATGTCGATGATGTCGCGGTAGGTTTTGCCGTCGATGGGCTGCTGGAAACCGGGTTTCACCACTTCGAGGAAGCAGGAGCAGAAATCGTCCCAAACGAGCTTGTAGATGATCATCAGCGCCTCGGAAATGCGGTAGCGCTGCACGTGCCACTGCATACCGTGGAACACTTCGGTCAAACGCTCATGCATCCATTTGATGGCCGTGGCCGTGTGCAGCGGCTGCGGCAGGTTGTCATCCACCTCCCAGCCTCTCACCAGACGGAAGGCGTTCCACACCTTGTTGCTGAAGTTACGACCCTGCTCGCACAACGATTCGTCAAAAAGCAGGTCGTTGCCAGCAGGCGAACTGAGCAACATGCCGAAACGCACGCCGTCGGCACCGTATTTCTCCATCAACATGATGGGATCGGGTGAATTACCAAGCTGTTTCGACATCTTGCGGTGCAGTTTATCTCTCACCGTACCCGTGAAATAGACATCCTTGAAGGGCACTTTGCCGCGCCACTCTAAACCGGCCATGATCATGCGCGCCACCCAGAAGAAGATGATGTCGGGGGCGGTGATCAGCACGGCGGTCGGGTAGTAGTAGTTGATCTCCGCATTGTCGGGATGACGGATGCCATCGAAGACGGAGAGCGGCCATAACCAGGAGGAGAACCAGGTGTCCATGACATCCTCGTCCTGCTTCAAGTCGTTGGCGGTCAGGTTCAGTTCGGGGAACTTCTGACGGGCGATATTCAGGGCTTCGTCGGCATTGTGCGCCACCACAAACTCGTGGTTCGGCAGGTACCAAGCCGGAATGCGGTGACCCCACCACAGCTGGCGACTGATGCACCAGTCCTTGATGTTCTCCATCCAGTGAGCGTAAGTGTTCTTGAACTTGTCGGGATGGAAGGTGATGTCGCCGTTCATGACCGCGTCCAGGGCAGGTTTAGCCAGCTCATCCATCTTGCAGAACCACTGCAGGGAGAGCTTCGGCTCAATGACCTCGTTGGTGCGTTCGGAGAAACCGACTTTATTGGTGTAATCCTCAATCTTGACGAGGTTTCCGGCCTCTTCCAACATCGGGATGATAGCCTTGCGCGCCTCGAAACGATCTACACCCACGAGGAACTGAGCCGCCTCGTTCAGCGTGCCGTTGTCGTTGAAAATGTTGATGGTTTCCAAATGATGCTTGATGCCGAGGTTGTAGTCGTTGATGTCGTGCGCCGGCGTGATTTTCAATGCACCGGTACCGAACTCGCGTTCCACATATTCGTCGTAAATCAAAGGAATAGAACGATTTACGAGCGGGACGATAGCGCGTTTGCCTTTGTACTTCGCATAACGCTCGTCCTCGGGGTGCATACAGATGGCCGTATCGCCGAGGATGGTCTCGGGACGGGTGGTGGCGATGGTGATGTACTCATTCTCCTCGCCCTCAATCTGATAGCGCACGTAGTAGAGCTTAGATTGCAGCTCCTTGTAGATCACCTCCTCGTCGGAAACGGCGGTGAGCGCTTTCGGGTCCCAGTTGACCATGCGCACGCCGCGGTAAATCTTGCCCTTGTTGTAGAGATCCACAAACACATCGATCACGGCCTCCGACATCTCGGGGTCCATAGTGAACTTGGTGCGGTCCCAGTCGCAGGAGGCACCTAATTTGCGGAGCTGTTTGAGGATGATGCCGCCGTATTTCTCTTTCCATTCCCAAGCGTGTTTCAGAAACTCCTCACGCGTAAGGTCCTTCTTGTCAATGCCTTGCTCCTTAAGATAGGCTACCACCTTGGCTTCCGTGGCGATGGAGGCGTGGTCGGTGCCGGGCACCCATACCGCGTTGAAGCCTTTCATGCGGGCGCGACGGATCATCACATCCTGAATCGTGTTGTTGAGCATGTGACCCATGTGCAGCACGCCGGTGACATTCGGCGGCGGAATCACGATAGAGTATGCCGGACGGCTGTCGGGTTCAGAGTGGAAGAAGCGGTTCTCCATCCAGAACTGATACCATTTGTCCTCCACCGCAATCGGGTCGTATTTGGTGTTGATTTCTGTAGCCATATCTATTGAATATTAGGTACTTAATGGATTATTAGGTCTTTTTTTGACAAGCGGCAAAGATAGTATTTTTTTGGGTTACACGGTTAGGTGGTTACACGGTTAGACGGTCTTGGCAAGGTATTACGTCGCTCTACTGTCGGAGCACTGTCGGAGCACTGTCGGTCGTGGCCGAATGAGCAGCTTGGGTAGAGCGTACCTCTACCGAAAGAAGTGCCTTTCACTGCTATGGCATCCAGCCTCCATGAAGGAGATGTATTCCAAGAAAACCTCGTCCTTATTGTCCGGGAAGGTGAATCCGAAGCGTTCCGCTATCTTTGCAATCTGCTGTAAATTGTTGTATTCCAAGGTATTCTCTGCTTCTGCCACGAAGTTGTGGGGCACCTTTGCCGTGTCGGTGTAGGTACCGGAAACCTCCTCGGGCAGATTGGCGGGCAGAATGACATCGTAAGCATCGGCATTCTCCGGCAGATAAGCGGTCTGCAATAAGGCAAAGTCCGCCTTAGCCACCTGATCGACAATATCTTGCGGCACCTCAACATTCAGCGCATTCCAGAGCAGCACGTTGCGGAAACCGGCACGGTCAATCGTCGCGGGAACATCCACGGGCGCGGCGCAGACAGGGGTTCCCAACACGGCCTCCATCTTCTGCCGCATCCCGTCGTCCAACGCATGTCCGCCGGGTGCGACCTGCGGGAAGAGTCCCATGTCGTGCAAACCCTGACTGTTCAGCTCACTCTTGATGGTGAGGAAGCCTGTCGCGGGCTTCGACTGGATGTCTAACAACATGCAGAGGTTCTCCAACTCGTGGTATGCCTCTTCCGTCAGCCACCGTTCCCACACGATGAACGCGGGGGTGGAAACTTTTAACAAATCATCAACAAACAGCTGTATATCAGTGTCTTGCAGGTTATTCTTCCGTAACAACGCCTCATAATCATCCGCCAACAATGCCTGCTTGTAAGCCCCGTAGTTCTTACCCAAAAGATCCACATAGATGCCCTTCTCCAGATGATGCTGAATCAGGTAGAAGTTGACGCAACGGAAGAAGGCGTAATAATCCGTAATGGTCAGGGTGCCGGGGGTGTTGAACCAATAGCGCGGGGTGCCGGGACAACGGTGCAGGATTTCGAGGACGGCCTTCAAGGTTTCCGGGATCTGTAGCGACGCAAAATTTTGCGTCTCTATACCACCGTCAACGTCACCATCGGGTTTCTCGAAAATGCAATAGAATTTGTCAGATTGGAACAATTCCGCGAACGGCACAATGTCGTTCTTGTCGGCGAAGAAATCCGTGCCGCGACGGTAGTAGTCGAACGAACCCAACGCATTGGTGTTCAACACGGTACGGGCTAACCGTTGCAGCAGATAGAGCGTCTCGTTGGAATAGCTGCCGGAGCTCATCACCAATGTCTGATTCTCTTCCGCAACAGACAGCTTTTGGGCGATATACTGGAACGCCTCTTCAAACGAGACCTCAACCAACTTCCCGTCCTTTCGTATATATGATTTCGTAATACGTTCACTCATAATCAAATAGTATCGTTCAAGATTCGTCATCCCGTCTCCGACGTCAGGAGGAGACGGAACCCCGTACTCGCAAGAGCACGTAATATCATTCTTGCGTCAACTTGTGGAACAACTGCTCCATGCCAAGCGCGTCGAGGTCGGCGGCGGTTTTGAGACCGACCTTCTCGGCGAGGAGATGGAGGTCCTTGGTCAGGGTGTCGGCCACGAGTTTTCCCTTGTTGATGATGATCACGTGGTCGCACATGGCCTGCACCTCCTGCATGATGTGGGTGGAGAGCAGCACGGTGCGGTTTTTGCCGAAGGAACGGATAAGTTCGCGGATTTCAATCAGTTGGTTCGGGTCGAGACCGGTGGTGGGCTCATCGAGAATCAGCACTTCGGGGTTGTGAATCAAGGCTTGTGCGATGCCGACACGCTGTTTGTAACCTCGCGACAACGCCCCGATTTTCTTGTGCTGTTCAGGCGTGAGGCCTGTCAGTTCAATCACCTCATCCACCGCTTTTTTCTTGTCTTTCAGGTGGAAAACGCCCGCCACGAACTCCAAGAACTCCCGCACATACATGTCGTAATAGAGCGGGTTGGCCTCGGAGAGGTAGCCGACGATCTGCCGCAGTTTCAGAGAATCCTTCCAAATATCGAGGCCGCAGACGGAGACATCGCCCTCTGTGGGCGGAATCAGTCCGGTGATGATTTTCATCATCGTGGTCTTTCCGGCGCCGTTCGGCCCCAAAAAGCCGACGATTTCGCCTTTTTTCGCTTCAAAACTGACCTTGTTGAGGGCGTATTGCTCCCCGAAAACCTTGGTAACGTTGTTGACTATTATTGACATGCTCTTTTTTCAAATAAAGGCGCAAAAATACGCTTTTTTTCAAGACAAATGTAGAGACGTTGCGCGCAACGTCTCTACAAGGGATATTTCAAGAAAACTTAAGATAAATTAGTATTCGTAATAACGGACAAAATAAGGATTACTACTACCTTCCGCAACAGCAGTCACCTTCACAGGATATTTCCCTTCGTATTCGTAAGTGTAATCCGTGGCTGAGTGGTCATATTCCGCTCCTGCATAGTCATAACTATAGACAGCGGTCAACACATTTCCAGTGTTCGTATAGGTGAAATATTCGTCATCCCATGTCCCTATCACATAATCAAACCAAAGCTGAGTCCAACCTTTCAAGGGATTGATTTTGTTGTCGTATGTGAAAGTGGCCTCCATGACATCCTCGTTGTCCCCTTCAAGATACGCCAAAATACGACTGACATTCTTGCCTTCCCATGTGAACTCAAGGATGATTTTTTGGTCTCCTTTTTGGCTGGATTTCAGCTTTTGAATCTGCTTCTCCAGAACTTCAGCCCCCTGCGGAATCAACCTTGACAAAGGATTAAGGTGACTTTTGTGGTTGCTCTTTTCAGGCATATCGTATGCCACAAATTCGATTTTTGACAGTTTTTTATTGTCATAATACAGCTTGTATGTCTCCTCCAACTCTTCATAATCTATCCAATAATAGTTAATGGTTGTAAGGAGGTCGTTTTCGTAGCTGAATTCAAGAAAATCCTCATCTTCTTTGATCATCTTGATTCGATTGTCTTCATCATAGAAATATTGATCTACATACCAAACCGCCCCGTTATAATAATAATCTATGCTGGAAAGGGTTTTATCATTCCAATTCCACACTTGGTCCAGCACTTTTTCACCATTGTTTTCGTAATAAATCTTCTGGATTTTCTTTTTCGGGTTGTACACTCCGGATTTCTCCTTCTCGCAGGAGGTCAGGGCGGCGCATAACACAGCGCACAAACTTAAAATCAAAACCTTCTTCATAATCATGTTTTTTATACGTTTATACTTATATGACGCAAAATAACGAAAAGGTTACAAAAAAATTGTGGAAAAAAACGATGATAGAAATAACACTATGCACAAGGTGTGTGGAGATGTTGTGCGTGTTGTAGAGACGCAAAATTTTGCGTCTCTACCGAGTTTTCAGCCATTTCTTCGCCTTGTCGCCCTTGGCCTTGGTCAGGCGGACGGTGGAAAGCGCATGGTTGTCGATGACGTTCTGGTGGATCTGGAAATAGTACTTTCCGGCGGGAGCGGAGGCGAGCTCCGAACGGAACTCCTTGGCGTACAGCTTGTCCAACGCCTGGTCTTTCACCACGTAACCCTTATTGGTCTTCTTGACCCAAACCGAAGTACTGTTGGAGGAGATATGGTAGCGGAGCTCTTCTCTCACAGGTATGGAAAAACCGTAGCGGTAGGGCTGCGACATCCGCAGGTTCACATCCTGCAGCAGGGCCGTATTGAACGCGTTATCCGTCTGATTCCCATTAACATACATCTCCACAACGCCGTTGGTGTCCAACGAGACCACGAAGGTGATGTCCGATTCGATAGGCTGCGGGTTCTGGCAGGCGGTGGTGTTGAGAAGCTGGAAAAGGTAGTCGTCCATCACCACATACTCTTCCGGGAAAACCGAATGATAGACCAACGAATTGTTCCGCTCCGCATCCAAGAAATCGGTGATGGAATCCACTTTCTGGATAAAAGATTCGGGAAAATGATACTTTTTCCACTTATAGCCATAGCTTTCGGCCTGCTCCACCCACTGGTAATAGAGGCTTCGGGCCTCGGCATAGCTGCCCTCCATGTTCAAGAGTTCGATGCGACAGAGATTCTTGCAGAGGTCGGCCGTCTGCTGCACCATCTGGAGACGTGACTTCAACGAATCAAGATGTTGAATATCAAGATTTTCATCCTCCGCATAACTCATCGCGTCCGTGAAGTATTTCTGGGCGCTCTCGAAATCCTGCAGCTGCTCCAGCTCATTCGCCTGGTCCATCAGGTGAAAGAACCGCTGGTAGCATTCCATATTCAGGATTTTCTGCCGGATCTTGGTTTTCACCTCACGGTCGTTCCGTCCCGAAGGCACAACCTTCAGCGCGTCGAAATAGAAGCTCTTGGCTACATCGTAGATGCCGCTGTTGGCCAAAATCTCCGCTTCGGAGTACAATTCTTGATAAGCGGTAACCGATTTTTGCGCGGAAAGAGACAAGCACAAGCTCATCAAAACCAACAAAACACAGCACTCTATCGTTTTTCGCATGCCTCTTTTCAGAACAAATAACACTAATTTTTTTGAAGGCGCAAAGATACACAAAAAAATGATACCTTTGCACGCTCATTCGGGTACGCAACACCCGCGTGACACCTTTTAGTGTAATAACCTGATCCTAAAGAAGTTCTGATGGAAAAGCGAATTGGCACCATTACGGTATTATTGTCAGACAGAGCGGCGGCGGCGCAAGTGAACGAGGTGATTTCCAGTCACTCCGACATTGTGTTGGCACGCCAAGGACTCCCTTTCCGCGACCGCCCCGTGGCCGTCATCTCCCTCATTGTCGAAGGCGAGGTCGATGAGATCAATTCGTTGTCGGGACAACTCGGGAAGATAGGGAATGTCACGGCGAAAGCGGTGGTGACGAAAATAGTTAGCAGTTAGCAGTTACGGGCGACCCCCATCCCCCTCCTTTAGGAGGGGTGCCCGAAGGGCGGGGTGGTAATATAAAAACAGCTTCATTGAGCAGCCTCGAAGAGGCAAAATTTTAATAACCCCACATAAGGCCGCAGGCCGCAATGTGGGGCAACAAACAAAAACAACCAATATGCAATTTCATCCTGAAAAATGTCGCATCCCCGACGAAATAGGGAAACCCTTCATCGATGTAGATGAAATTTGGGATTACATCAACAAGACCGAAAGCACGCCTGAGCGGGTGCGTGAGATTATTGCCAAGTCGCTGGCCAAGAACCGCCTGACGCTGGAAGAGACGGCCGTCTTGATTAACACCACCGACCCCGAGTTGGTGGAGGAGATCAAAGAGGGCGCCCGCACGCTGAAGCGCAACGTCTATGGCAACCGCATCGTGCTGTTCGCGCCGCTCTACGTGGGCAACTACTGCGTGAACAACTGCAAATACTGCGGTTTCCGTTCCTCCAACAAGGAGCAGGTGCGCACCACGCTCACCGACGAGGAGTTCGTGCACAACATCGAAGCGCTGGAAGATGACGGTCAGAAACGGCTGATCCTCGTCTATGGCGAATCGCCGAAGTACTCGCCCGAGTTCATCGCGCACACCACCCGTCTGGCTTACTCCGTGCACAAAGGCAACGGCTCCATCCGCCGTGTGAACATCAACGCCGCGCCGTTGGATGTGGAGGGTTTCCGCATCGTGAAGGAGGCCGGCATCGGCACCTACCAGATTTTCCAGGAGACGTACCATCCCGAGGCTTACAGCTGGTATCACCCCGCCAACACCATCAAGGGCGACTTCAACTGGCGTCTGACCTCCATGGACCGCGCCCAGCAGGCGGGCATCGACGACAACGGTCTCGGTATCCTCTTCGGCCTCTACGACTGGCGTTTCGAGGTGCTGGCCATGATCCGTCACACCAACCACTTAGAGGCCTGCTTCAACGTGGGACCGCACACCATCTCCTTCCCGCGCATCAAGGACGCCTCCGGCTTGGATATCGACAAGAAGTATTTCGTGGATGACGAAACCTTCGAAAAAATCATCGCCATCTTCCGTTTGGCCGTGCCCTACACCGGCATGATTCTCACGGCTCGCGAGACCTCTGAATTCCGCGCCAAAGCCATCCAATACGGTATTTCGCAGATTGACGGCGGCACCAACCTGCAAATCGGTGACTACAAATACCACCACGAAGAGACTGAGAAGAACAGCGACAAGCAGGAGGACCAGAATCTGCACCGCGAGCAGTTCAAGATCGGTGACGACCGCACTTTGGGTGAAATCATCGACGAATTGTTAGACAATAACTTCATCCCGAGCTTCTGCACGGCGTGTTACCGTTTGGGCCGCACCGGCGAACACTTCATGGAGTTCAGCGTGCCCGGCTTCATCAAGCGCTACTGCACGCCCAACGCCATCCTCACGTTGTCGGAGTATTTGGTCGATTACGCCACGCCCGAGGTGGCCGCCAAAGGCTGGAAGGTCATCGAGAACAACATCGTGAACGTGGATGAGAAGTTCCGCGACGAGCTGCTGAAGCGCATCGAGCGCATCAAAGCTGGCGAGCGGGATCTCTATTTCTAAGAAAACATTCTATTTTTTCCATACATACGGCAAACGGCCGTCCTTTTTCGGGGCGGCCGTTTGGTTTCAAGTTCCAAGGTCCAAGTTCCAAGTTTCAGGTTTCAAGTTCTACGATAACGTTATCCATTTGGACCACGAATTATATACGTCCGGGCGACACCCGAAACCGTTACCGTCTGACGATTTTCTGCCTGTATTCCTTCCCGTCCCCGTCCGTCACGCGCAACACGTACACGCCCGCGGGGATGTTGCGCATGTTGACCGTGGCGGTTGGCGAATGTTCGGTCGGCGAATTGGACGGATTTTGCGAATAAACCATGCGTCCCTGCAGGTCGTACAGGGCGACGGTCGCGATGCCCGCGCCGGAAAGTTCAATGTAGAGGAGGTCGTCGGTGGGGTTGGGATAGACGGTGAGGGCGGCGTCACCGGTCATGTCATTCGCGGTGCGTTTCGTGCGGGGCCCGGCGGACGGGTCCGTCTCGTCCGTGGCGTCCACCTCATCCTCGTAACAGATTCCGAAGAAGAAGCAGATCACGCCCTTGGCCATCACCGAGGCACGGCCGGTGTTGCGTTCGGCGATTACCTGCAGTTGTGCGATCTGCGCGGGTGTCAGTGTATACCAATTGACGTGGCCGTCCGGTTGTAGGGGCGAATAATTATTCGCCCCTACGGCGGCGTCATTGTTCCGCAGCGCCAGTTTCAACGCATGGAACTCCGCGTAGTTGGACAGTTCCGCATCATCGGCGGCGGCCGAGAACGTCTCCGAATACCCCTCGCAGAACCGTGTCTCCGTCAGCGAGTACGGGTCGGCGATGGGCTGCGCGGCGGTGTGCCACTGTTCCAGCGCGTTGAGATCCAGCAGGCTGTCGGACATGATGGCGCGGACGGCATCGTAGTAGGTCTTCGACAATGCCTGTTGTAGAGACTCGATATTTTGCGTCTCCACCCCAGTACCGTCGCCATTTTCCATTCCCTCCGTGTCGGTGGTTGCCGCCAGTGCTGAGGTATAGGTGGATATTTGTGCGGCGAATGAGGTGACAGTGCCGGGATCGGGTGTCGCTTCGTCGCACAGGGTGGGGAGGCAATTATTGGATGCGGCAAGGTTCGACTCCGCAGCGACACCCGTCGGATTCGTCAGGTATAGATTGCTGCTGTTGGAGTGGTAGTAGATTAGTTGCGTGCCCCCGAGGTTGTAAAGGCTGCTGATCTGTGTGCCCGTGAAACTGTTGTCAGCCCCTTTGGTGAGGCTGCCCTGTGAAGGCGCAAGGGAGGCATTCGCGGTAGCATAGATTCCGTATTCAGAATTGGTGAATTCATTGCAGGAGAAGGTCAGTCCCGAAAATGTGCTGCCGTTCGTCCTGGACACATAGATGCCGTATTGCATCTTGTTGAACGTGTTCCGATAGATGCTGTTCTTGCCGGGACCGCTGTTTATCACCTTTATTCCTGTTGGATTGGGCATCGAGACGAAAGAGTTTCTGGAGAATTCATTACCTTCCACAGTATAGCCGTTGCAGTTGTTCAGGACCAAGCCTGTGTTGGTATTGACGATTTCAGGTGTGTTCTGGAGATTGAAAGTGCATCTTGTAATAGAGACAAAATTAGTGCTGTTGACCTTGATGCCCGTGACATTATTGGAATAATACGCCTCATCCACCGTCACAGGGTATGGATCGCCGGTGGTCAGGACCTCCACGGCAGTGGTGAAACCAGAAAAGGAGCACTGGACAGGATTGATATCAAGACATTCACAACCGGGTTGTGTGGAGGGATGGCTATTACAATAGGTTTCAATAGTGAAACCCGCATCTTCGGCGTAGATGGCGTGCCGGCGGTCGGACATAATACTGGCCAGGTTCTCGAACGTGCAGCCTTTGAATTCTACCCCCTTAACCTCCCAAAGAGTCACATGGTCGATGAAAAAGCTGTTGTTTGCGGCGAAGAGATTGTTGTTGTCCACAGTGAAATTCGTGTTCCGGAAGTAGCACACATTATTTACCAAGGCGGGGCTCGTATAAGAGAGAAACTCCACGCTCCTCCGATTGTTGACAAAGGAAGTGTTTTCCGCACGGATGATGCCTCCCGCCGTGGCGTATCCTGCGTCGCCGGCAAGTCCCGTACGGATGGCGCAGTGGGCATTTTCGATTTTGGCCCCGTTGCGCAACTCTATCACTCCTTGGTACTGTGGCGTCTGTATTTTGGTACGGTCGCCCACCACCTCGATGCCCTGCCACATCTCGCCGGGACAGGCGGAGGTCAGTGTGCCGCCGTCAACGACGAGTTTGCCGCCGGGGCGGACGATAATAGAAGAATTGTTAGCTAAATACACTGTATCAAAGATAGTTAATGTAGCTAACGAATCTATAACAATGTCGTTATGAACATGATGTGTTCTATGCCATGTTATTGCTGACGTAATGTTTAGATTGAACAATCCAGACAAGGATAAAACCTCACCATATCGAGGGCATAATCCTGTGCAGTATTGAGGATGCTCGGATTTCATGTCAGCTGTTTTTGCATAAAGGAAAGCCTCATCCATAGAAATATATCCATCTCCATTATAATCTGCATTCACATTATTACCGTAAGGATCTTGTCCGCTCACTGCTGACACCCAATGATAACAAAATTCATCGTATACTTTGTTATCCATTGCATACGATTGTTCGTTGTATGCGCATGCGGTGCTTAAGACCCTGTTCTCGCCACACAAAACGGTGGTATAGCCACCGCTGTAGCATTGTTCCATAACAACATTAATAGTTTTTGCGGAAGCTATTTTATCAATTTCAGCAGCAAATTCTGCCTTGCTCATTATTTCTCCCCACAGATATAGTGTTGATCCTTCTCCACCGTGGTCAGTCACAAAAACAAACAAATTATCTTCAGGCCCAACAAGATGTGAAAGAATATCAAAAGCAGCACTTATGTTGTATTTTGTAGCTGAAAGTTGAATATCATCATAACCATCCCCATCCAAATCAAGCGGAGAGGAATCAAATCCACCCACGTTAAGATGTCGATCATTTGCCGGATTAGTCCCATCTGACATAATAACAATAATATGATCCCTTTGATAGTGATAAACGTATCTTAATGCTGAATAAATGGCGGCGCAGTCATTATAATATCGTTCATGATTATTTTGTTTACTATACCCGCCGTTAATAATTACAGCATAATCATTACTGTGATCTTCTGTATTCCGTAAAATGTTCGAAAATGAAAACAAATCTTGTTGGGTTGTTTCCTTGAGAGATACTATTGAATGGATTATATTTGATTCTATAGTGTCGGGCAATGAATACTCTTGCTTAATCGTGAAATTGCCAGTCCACGAATCAACAAAAATATATCTGCATGGATGGTTCCAATTCGCATACGGGTCATCATCAACCACAAAAAACCATGAATCATAGTTGGGAGAAATAACCAACGTGTCAAATGTACTAATTTCAGAATTTGCTGGTAATACATTCGGGATTGCCAGAACTTCAACTTTCGACAAATCATCAAACAACACCTGCCTTTTCATAATATTATAGGCAGAATCCGCACTGATTTGTGCGCATGATTTGTTTGTGAAAAACGCAAACAATCCTTCAATAAGAATTATAAATATTAATCTATTAAAATTGTTCATACTATTCTATGTTTTTGTTGATAAATGACAGACCCATCAATACTGATAATAATCATATAAGTTCCGGATGATACTCCCTGAAGATAATAATGTACTTCTTTGTCACAAATACAATTTGCAGAATCATTACCATCTGTTTGGTAATTAATTGTTATTGTGTTGTTGTTACAATATGACTCAACAGCTATAATTGAAGAAGCACAATTAAGTGTAACCAGATGCATTATTTCTAAAACCCCATCTGCAAAAACGAAGGTTGGACAAGGATCAGATGATTTATAATTGTCTGAAATGCATCCAGATACAGTAATACCAGAATTAGGGATAGGGTATGTCGTGTGATGAGTGCACGATTCACAAAACAAAAAAGATGTCAACACCAATATTGTAATATGCCTTTTATTCATAATATTTGCTTTTTTTTATTGTTCTTATAGGGGCTTCTATTTTTACCATTTTCACGCTACACCTCCAGACCATGCGAGGCCCGGTGGACATAATCTGAAGGTATGACGCTGCAAATCTACATATTATTGTTTTAGTTCGATCTGTTTTTTTTTAATTGTTGTTTTGGCACCGCAGAGACGCACGGCCGTGCGTCTCTGCGGTGCCGTAACCGTTACCGTCTCACGACTTTCTGCCGGTATTCCTTCCCGTCCGCGTCCGTTACGCGCAGCACATATACGCCTGCGGGGACGTTGCGCATACTCATTGTGGCGGTCGGCGGATAATCGGTCGGCGAATTGGACGGATGGTGCAAAACGGTCGGCGAATTGGACGGATTTTGCGAATAGATTGTGCGCCCTTGCAGGTCGTACAAGGCAGTAACCGCGATGCCCCTTACTCCTTCAGGAACTTCCTCGTGATCGTCATGTTCCCGTCCGTGTAGGTCAGGAAATACATTCCCGTAGGCAAAGCCGACACGGGAACCCGGACGCTGCTTCCTTCCGCCCTCTGTTGGAGACACTGTCTGCCCATCATGTCCGTTATGGTAACCCAACCGTCCAGCTCCTCTCCGGTGCCCATGTCCAACACCACATACTGGGTGGCGGGGTTGGGATACAGGTTTATGGCCAGCTGGGGTTGTTCCGTCAAGCCTAAGCTCGTCTGGTCGCAACC